>DASZWG010000456.1:0-2478 GCA_035546675.1 Mucilaginibacter sp.
GTTCAGGAATAATGTCGATCTTTTCCTTACCCGACTGGCTGAAGGCATGCATGGCTATAACGCTGCAGCATATCATGCCCAATAGTTTTTTTAAATTAAGGCTCATTGCTTAAAGGATTTACAATTTGGTAACAAACGCAAAATAGGATTTTAAAGGCAGGAAATACATAAGTATTTGTAACTTTTTAAAAATATTTCAAATCTTTTTTATTTAGACTTTCCCATTGCATATTCGATACCGCCCAGCAAGTGTTTCAGGTACAGCGGATCGGAATAAGATTCATTTGTATGCCCCAACTCGGTGTAAAAAGCCCGGCCGCCGTCGTAGCTATGATACCAGCTCATCGGGTGATAATCGCCGTTTTCACCGCCGGTATAGCTTTTTTCGTCGATGGTGATCAGCACGTGCAGACCCTTGGCGATATATTTATAGTTGTACCATTCGTCAAAGCGTTTCCATACCCGGGGCAATCCCTTCGTGGCAATAAAGTTTGGATCGACAATATTCAGCGTAGCTTCCTGCTGTTTGGGGTGACTTTTAAAGTAAGCCCCGACCAGGTCCCCATACCAAGGCCAGCCATATTCGGTATCCGTAGCCGAGTGCACACCGACAAACCCGCCGCCCGATTCGATATACTTTTTGAATGCATCCTGCTGGGCATCATCCAGTACGTCGCCGGTGGTGCTCATAAAAATAACCGCCGCATATTGCTTCAGGTTATCATAGGAGAACTTAGATGCATCGGTAGTGGTATCCACATCAAAACCGTGCTCCCGGCCCAGTTTCATGATCGCAGGTACCGCAACCGCAATCGACTCGTGGTGAAATCCTTTGGTTTTGCTGAAAACCAGCACTTTGGGTTTGGCAAAACTTACCATAGAGAGCATTAAGCCCAATGCAATGATTATCAAGAACAAGCTTTTCTTCATATTGAGTATTTTTTTAAATCAGAAATTATCTTAAATATTCCCTTTCTTCAATTCATCCACTGCGAAATTAGCGGCACGAGCGGTCATAGCCATGTAGGTGAGCGAAGGGTTCTGACAAGCTGATGAAACCATAAAAGCCCCGTCGGTTACAAATACATTCTTCGCATCCCAAACCTGGTTATGCATATTCAGGACGGAGGTTTTCGGGTCGCGGCCCATGCGCGCCGAGCCCATTTCATGTATGCCGTCGCCTACGTTATGCCCGTGATCCCAAGTACGTATGTTCTTAACTCCTGCTGCTTCCAGCATCGCTTTTGCCTCGGCAACGATATCCACGCGCATTTTTTTCTCATTGTCACGGATGATGGCATCCATAGCCAGCACAGGTAAACCCCATTTATCTTTTTTATCGTGATCGAGGCTGATCTTGTTCTCATGATACGGCAGCAGCTCGCCGAAACCGCCGATGCCCATCGTCCATTCGCCCGGTTCCGTAAGTTCATCTTTAAATTTACCACCGATGCTCAGCTCAGCCACGTTCCTGCTCCAGCCATCGCGCCCGGCCCCGCCCTGGTAACCAAAGCCCCGCAGGTAATTGCGTTTGTCGCCAAACAGGTTGGCAAAGCGCACTACGTAAATGCCGTTGGGCCTTCTGCCGAAGTAGTACTTATCATCATAACCATCAACCGTACCCGAAGCGCCCAGGTTATAATGGTGATCCATAATGTTGTGCCCCAACTCTCCGCTGCTGCTGCCCAATCCATCGGGCCAGATATCGGTAGCCGAATTCATCAGCACCCATGCGCTGTTCAACGCCGACGCATTGACGAACACTACTTTTGCATAATACGTATAGGTCTTATTGGTCTCGGCATCCAGCACCTCAACCCCGGTAGCTTTTTGGGTATCCTTGTCGTACAGAATTTTAGTAACAATTGAAAAAGGCCTTACCGTCAGATTGCCGGTCTTCATCGCGGCGGGCAATGTCGACGATTGTGTGCTGAAATACGCCCCGAACGGACAGCCCTCCCAGCAGCGGTTGCGGTACTGGCAGTTGGTGCGTCCGCTGATCGGCGCCGTCAGGTTGGCCGAGCGGCCGATGATCATGTGCCGGGTTCCGTTAAAGTGCTTTTTGATCCGTTCGGAAACATCTTTTTCCACACAATTCATTTGCATGGCGGGCAAAAAATGACCGTCGGGCAGTTGTTCCAGCCCTTCCAGCGAACCGTTAACCCCGATAAACTTCTCTACATGATCGTACCAGGGCTCGATGTCTTTATAGCGGATGGGCCAGTCAATCGCCCAGCCGTCCTTCAGGTTAGCCTCAAAATCATGATCGCTCCAGCGATAACTCTGACGGCCCCAAAGAATGGAACGCCCGCCTAACTGGTACGCCCGCCACCAGTTGAAAGGCTTGACCTCGACATAGGGTGCGTCCAGGTCGTTGGCCCAGTAATCGATGATCGGTTCATAAGCTCCCCAGCCGCGGGCAATAATGGGATGCCGTTTACGCTCTGCCTGTGTTATCTCGCCGCGGTGCTCAAAATC
>DASZWG010000457.1:0-8140 GCA_035546675.1 Mucilaginibacter sp.
GGTGGCTACAAAGATCAATGGAAAATACTGGATGTACTGGGGCGATAAGCAGATATGGGCCGCCACTTCTGACGACCTGATCAACTGGACGCCTGTCCAGGATAGCACAGGCAATCTGAAAATAGCGCTGCCCACGCGGCCTGGTAAATTTGACAGCGATCTGGTCGAGTCGGGGCCGCCGGCTATGATAACTGATAAAGGCGTCTTGCTGATCTACAACAGCCGTAATGTACCAGCTATCGGCGATAAATCGCTGCCCGAAGGAACCTATGCAGCATCTGAGGCGCTGTTTGATAAAAACGACCCGTCAAAGCTTATTGACCGGATGAATACCTGGATCATGAAACCTGAAAAGCCTTACGAATTATCCGGTCAGGTAAACCAGGTCTGTTTCCTGGAAGGTCTGACAGAATTCAACCACAAATGGTATGTGTACTACGGCACCGCCGACTCGAAGATCGCAGTAGCCGTTTGCCCCGCCAATTAAACTTTCAGTCCCGAAAGTAATCCAACAGGTGTTGATCGCACATGAAGGATTTTTATTATATCCTCGGAACCGGCAGCGATGCAAATCCGGAGGAAATTGACGCAGCCTACCAGAAACTCGCCCTTAAATTTTATGATGATGAGGACGCATTTATGGATGCGCATTTCCGCGAGATCGCCGAGGCTTACGATGTGCTGCGCGATACAGCCCGGCGGCGTAAGTATGACGCTGCACTTAAACAGGATCAGCACAGGCGTTTATCGGCGTTTCGCATCAGGTATCTTAATTTGGCCGTCGCTATTACCTTTCTGGCTTTAACCGCACTGTTTGCTGCTTATGTTGTCGAAACACTTCACGGGCGGGCAGTCAAAAAACAACCCCCGAAAGCTATAGTTCAGCCCGCTGCTGTTCAGGCTGCTTCACATACAAAAAAGCATCATAAATTAACGACTACACCCGTTGCGGCGAAACTACCCGTAAATAGGGAGACTGTTATTCTCAAAAAACCAATGTCTGAGCCTATGCCAGCAGTATTGCCCCCTATTAAGGCTGATACTCCCGGCAAGGTCACGCTGCACGCCAATATTACCGGCATTGTTTACCTGCACCGTTCGCCCGACTACAATTCCGATGTGCTGGCTAAGATCGCTGACGGAACACAGGTCCGCCTGCTCGGTAAAGGGCAGGGATGGTGCAAAGTGGGTTACCAAGGACTTGAAGGTTATGTAATGAAAAGCAGTGTGGAAGGGAAATAGTCCGGTATAAAAATTCGCATATATGTTTTTCGGTTAAAAAAATCCTGCTATTTTTATAAGGATTTATCCATTGGTTATGAAGACATTGCGTCATAATGCCCGAACCGCTTCCTGCTTTTTCCTGATGGCAATTTGCTTTTGCTGCTTATCATGGAAGAGTGCTTTACAGCAGGAAAAACTGGATGGCACCTGGATCCCGGTAAAGCAGGAAATGAACGGAAAGACGCTTCCCGCTGCCGCTTTCAAAGGCCAGAAACTGGTGATCGCCGATAGTACCTATACTTTTACGGCCGAAAGCGTGGACAAGGGAGTGGTGAAACGCGACCAGGAAAAGATGGACATTTACGGGCGCGAAGGAGTGAACGCGGGCCGGCATTTTACCGCCATCTGGAAGCTGGAGAACGGGCAATTATCAATTTGCTACAACCTGGCTGGCGACGCCTATCCCGCAGCCTTCGATACACAGGGCAGGCCCACGTATTTCCTTTGTGTGTACGAAAAATCAGAGAATTAATAAGGCTGGTATGGAATAGAGGGGGTGTATTTAGTATATTCGGCAAACCCACAAAACCATGTACAAGGTTGTCTATTTAAGCCCGATGGTGCCGTCGTATAATATCCCGGAAACGGTAAAGTTTTTCACGGATTTATTCGGCTTTCAATTGGTACGCGACGAATCCAATTATGCCATTGTATACAAGGATGGTCATTTGATACACTTTCTGAATGCCGGATCGGATATCGGTGAAATGGAACTTTACCTGGAGGTGGATAACATCGATGAGCTTTGGGGATCTATCAAAGACAAACTGCCCGACGTCAAGTCAAAACCGCCGTTCGACCGTGAATACGGTATGCGCGAATTTCATATCATCATCCCGCACACCAAAACGCTGCTGTTTGTGGGGCAGGTGATCAGGTAATTCCCGGTTTTTTCCTCAACCCGTATAAACCGTTTTAGTGATTATTTTTCGGTAGTTTTACCGCATAATGACTTGACATGGATGCTTCAGACCTGAAAAATTTACAATCGCCACTCAAGGAAAAATATAAAGCCGATCCCGGCTCAGCGCTGATCACCCTGAAAGCACAGGGTAACCTGGGCGAGGGTATATCCTGCAAAGTAGAAACAGGACGCGCTTTGGTGGAGGCCGGCCTCCATCCTGCAACAGGCGGCAATGGCATACTGGCCTGCTCGGGCGATATGCTGCTCGAGGCGCTGGTAGCCTGTGCGGGCGTTACCCTCAGCGCCGTAGCGACCGCGATAGGACTAAAGGTCAAAAGCGGTACTGTAAAGGCCGAAGGCGATCTTGATTTCCGCGGTACGCTGGGTGTGTCCAAAGAGGCTCCGGTCGGTTTTACGCAGATACGGCTCAGCTTTTACCTGGTTTCAGATGCTTCGGAAGAACAATTAGCAAGTTTGGCCAAACTGACGGAAAGGTATTGCGTGGTTTATCAAACGCTTTGCGGCGGCACGGATGTCGAAACCAGTTATCACCCCGAATAATGATTTGAGGAAACGTATTCATCAGAAACTTCCGATATTTCCATTAGCTTAGCGATAATTATTAACCTAACGATTGCATGCAGGTAATTTTCGGAGTGATCTTTCACTTTATCGGGGGTTTTGCGTCCGGCAGCTTCTATATCCCTTTTAAAAAGGTAAAAGGCTGGGCCTGGGAAAGCTTCTGGATCGTCGGCGGTATATTTTCCTGGCTCATCGTGCCGCCGCTGGCCGCCTGGCTCACTATTCCGGGTTTTACACATATTATCAGCCACACTAATGGCAGCGTGCTTTTTTATACCTACCTGTTTGGTGTGCTGTGGGGTATCGGGGGATTAACTTACGGGCTTGGAGTTCGTTATTTGGGCGTATCGCTCGGCAGTACCATCATCCTGGGCCTATGTGCTGTCTTCGGTTCGCTCATACCCTCCGTTTATTATAACTTTTTTCCCGCTGAAGGTAAGGACACCTTTACCATGATGCTGCATGCGAATTGGGGGCAATTGGTGCTTATCGGTATTGTCGTCAGCGTTATCGGTATCATCATTTGCGGCAAGGCGGGCATGATGAAGGAAAAGGAACTGGGGAAAAGCAGTGAAGTAGCCGTCAACAACCAGGATTACCGTTTCGGTCTTGGTATCTTTGTAGCGATCGTTTCGGGCATATTGAGCGCATGTTTTAATTTCGGTCTCGAAGCCGGCAAACCGATGGCTGCTGTCGCCAACAATTTGTGGATGGCCGGGCATCCGGGCCAGGGAAACTTTTTGTTCAGGAACAATGTAATTTATGTAGTGTTGCTGTGGGGAGGGCTTAGTACCAATTTTATCTGGTGCATGGTACTCAACGCCCGCAACAAAACTTTCGGCAATTATACCGACCGCAGTATGCCGCTGCTGAAAAACTACGTATTTTCGGCGCTGGCGGGCACTACCTGGTTTTTGCAGTTCTTTTTTTACGGTATGGGCGAGAGCCGGCTCGGTAACGGCGCCAGCTCGTGGATACTCCACATGGCTTTTATTATTTTAGTAGCCAATAGCTGGGGACTGGTGTTGCGCGAATGGAAGGGTGTAAGCAGAAAGGCTTTTGCGACTGTGATTGCCGGTATCGCGGTGATCATCCTGTCGGTGCTTATTGTGGGGTATGGAAATTCGGTTAAATAAGAGACCCGGCAGAAAGCAGATAAGGCAAAGCTTTAGACTTTTCGCTTTCAGCTTTTTGCAATAATCAATAATTCAATAAATCAGTAATTCAATAATTATATGGATTTCCGTCATGTGAGTTATTTATGGGACGATGCCGATGCTGAAAAACTGAAAGGCGATGAGGTGGGTTTGCTCATTTACCGCTCCAACCTGCTTGGCGCCGATCTGCGCCTAACCAATTACGGCGGGGGCAATACTTCGTGCAAATTGATGAGTCCCGATCCGCTGACAGGCCGGGAAACGGAAGTGATGTGGATCAAAGGCTCGGGCGGCGACCTGGGCACTTTAAAGCGGAGCGGTCTGGCGGCTTTGTACATCGATCGCCTGCGCAGCCTCGAAAATGTTTACCGCGGTTTGGAGCACGAGGACGAAATGGTGGCTCTGTTCAATCATTGCATTTACGACCTCAGTTCAAAGGCCCCATCGATCGATACGCCGCTGCATGGATTTCTGCCTTTTAAGCATATCGATCACCTGCACCCCGATGCCGCCATCGCTATTGCGGCTGCTAAGGATGGTAAAAAAATAACACAGGAGTTGTTCGGCGGCCGGCTCGGCTGGGTCGATTGGCAAAGACCGGGTTTCGACCTGGGGCTGAAACTGCGCCAATGCCTGGACAATAATCCCGGTATCCGGGGTATTATGCTGGGCTCACATGGCCTGTTTACCTGGGGCGATACGGCGTATGAAAGCTATGTGAATACGCTGGAAGTGATCGAGACCTGCGCGGAATACCTTGAACAGAATTTTGGTAAAAAGAGGCCCGTATTCGGCGGACAAAAAATACAAAGCCGGGATGAAAGCAGCCGGCGTAAACAGGCTGCCAAACTGGCGCCGGTACTGCGGGGATTTTGTTCGGAACAAAGACACATGATCGGTCATTTTACTGATGATCCGCGCGTGCTCGAATTTATCAACTCAAATGATCTGGACCGCCTGGCGCCGATGGGAACTAGTTGCCCGGACCATTTTTTGCGCACCAAGATTAGTCCGCTGGTGCTTGACCTCCAGCCGGATGAAGATATTTCGGACGTAACTGCGGTTAAGGATAAACTCAAACCCGTCTTTGAAGCCTATCGCAAAATGTATGCAGATTATTACGAGAGCTGCAAGCACCCGGACAGTCCGCCCATGCGCGACGCCAACCCGGTGATCATCCTTTATCCCGGCATCGGTTTGTTTTCCTTCTCGAAGGACAAGCAGACCGCAAGGGTAGCGGCTGAGTTTTATATCAATGCCATCAATGTGATGAAAGGGTCGGAGGCGATATCCGAATACACGTCGCTACCCAGGCAGGAGGCTTTCGATATCGAATACTGGCTGCTGGAGGAAGCCAAATTGCAGCGGATGCCAAAACCTAAAGCCTTATCCGGCAGGATAGCCCTGGTTACGGGCAGCGCGGGGGGTATCGGTAAAGCCATTGCGAAAAAATTTGCAGAAGAAGGGGTGGTTGTCGTTTTGAACGATATGAATGCAGAAAGACTGGAAGAGGCTTCTGCTGAATTCAGCAAACAGTTTGGCAAGGATGCTTATACAAGCGCGGTGCTCGACGTGACCAATACTCAACAGATCGCGCAGGCTATCGAAACGGCCGCCCTGGCTTTCGGCGGAATTGATATTGTCGTAAACAATGCCGGTTTGTCTATATCCAAATCTATTGGCGATCACACCGAAAAAGACTGGGATCTGCTTTACGATGTCCTGGTAAAGGGGCAGTTCATGGTCACGCAGGCCGCCGTTGAAATATTGAAAAAACAGGGTATTGGCGGCGATATCATCAATATCGTAAGCAAAAATGCGCTGGTAAGCGGCCCCAACAATGCGGGATATGGCAGCGCCAAAGCCGCACAATTGCATTTGAGCAGGCTGAACGCGGCAGAATTGGGCGTGGATGGTATCCGTGTAAATGTGGTAAACCCCGATGCGGTGATCAGCGGCAGCAACATCTGGGCGGGCGGCTGGGCCGAGGGCAGGGCAAAAGCATACGGTATTACGGTGGAAGAATTGCCCGCCTATTACGCCAAACGGACTTTGCTGAACGAGGTTATTTTGCCGGAAGATATTGCCAATGCTTGCTTTGCTTTTGTTGGCGGGTTGCTGAATAAATCGACAGGTAATGTGCTGAATGTGGATGGCGGCATTGCTGCGGCCTTCGTACGGTAATTTACAGATCAAAATACTATGCGGACAACGGAACAACAGGTAGCGGAGCATAACAATCATCTGCTTGCAGCGCATAAGCGGCAGTTTGAGTTTGCTGCCGAAAATATTGCCGGTGTAAACGGGATCATCCAAAAGCTTATCGAATTCCAGGTCGCCATTCCAAGCTGGGCGCTGGGTACGGGTGGTACGCGTTTCGGGCGTTTCCCGGGCGGGGGAGAGCCGCGCAGTTTAGAGGAAAAGATAGACGATGTGGGTCTGATTCACGCGCTGAATAAGTCGGGTAATTCGATTTCGCTGCACATCCCCTGGGATATACCCGAAAATGCGGAGCAGATAAAAGCGTATGCCAAAACTTACGGATTGCATTTTGACGCGGTCAATTCCAATACCTTCCAGGATCAGCCGGGACAGCAACTAAGCTATAAATTTGGCTCTCTGCATCATGTGGACAAAGCCGTTCGGCAACAGGCCATCGCGCACAATATAGAAGTGATCAGGTATGGTACGGAATTGGGGTCCAAAGCCCTTTCCATATGGCTGTCAGACGGCTCCAACTTCCCCGGGCAGCTCAATATGCGCGAGGCATTTTTGCGCACATTAGACAGTCTTCATCAAATTTACGAGGCGCTTCCGGCCGACTGGAAAATGTATATCGAATACAAACCTTATGAGCCGAATTTTTATTCTACCACCATCGGCGATTGGGGGCAATCCTACCTGCTGGCCAGCAAACTGGGCGCTCAAGCGCAAACGCTGGTCGATCTGGGGCACCACCTCAACGGTACGAATATCGAACAGATCGTTGCCATGCTGCTGATGGAAGGTAAACTGGCCGGTTTTCATTTCAACGACTCCAAGTATGGCGACGACGACCTGACCGTTGGCAGCATCAATCCCTACCAGTTATTTTTGATATTTAACGAACTGGTGGAGGGGATGGATGCAAGGGGCATGAACCACGCAACGGGTATTGGCTGGATGATCGACGCCTCGCACAATGTGAAGGACCCGGTAGAAGACCTGCTGCAATCCGTCGAGGCCATCAAGATCGCTTATGCCCAGGCCCTGCTGGTCGACCGGACGGCGCTGCGTTCTGCACAGGAGCAAAATGATGTGATGATGGCACAGGAGATATTGCAGCAGGCCTACCGCACGGATGTACGCCCATTGCTGGCAGAGGCACGCTTACAGGCCGACGGAGCACTGCAGCCGGTACAATTATTTCGTGAGCTGCATGTACGCGAGGAGCTTATCCGGGTACGAGGTATGAAGGCTGTATCAACAGGTTTATGATATGGAAACGGTCCCTGTCATCGCTGTTTTCGACATCGGGAAAACCAATAAGAAATTATTCCTGCTCGATGAAAATTACCGGATCGTGTACGAAAAGTCAGAGCGACTGGAAGAAACAACAGACGAAGGCAGCTTCCCCTGCGAGGACCTGGAAAAACTGAATATTTTCATTCTCGATTCCCTCAATGAAATTCGTGCGCTGGTGGAGTTTTCGGTCAGGGCCGTAAATTTCAGTGCTTATGGGGCCAGTTTCGTTTATTTGGACAGTAATGGAAAGCCCCTAGCTCCGCTCTACAATTACCTTAAGCCTTACCCGGAGCAGTTAAGTGATGAGCTTTACAGGCGATATGGTGGGGCCGACCGGTTCGCCTCCGAAACCGCTTCTCCTGCCCTTGGCAGCCTGAACTCGGGTCTGCAGTTATATCGTATCAGGAAAGAGAAACCCGGATTGTTTGGCCGCATCAAATATGCATTGCACCTGCCCCAGTATCTGAGCTTTTTGCTGACAGGTCAGTTTTATTCCGACATTACCAGCATCGGCTGTCATACCGCGCTTTGGGATTTCGAGAGGAACAGTTATCACAAGTGGGTGAATAACGAAGGCATAATTCAGAAATTGGCCCCCATACTACCATGCAACCGTGTTTTCGATGTCACATTCAAAGGAAAAACAGCGAAAATCGGTACAGGTCTGCACGACAGCTCAGCGGCGCTGATACCTTACCTGTTCAGCTTT
>DASZWG010000458.1:0-4707 GCA_035546675.1 Mucilaginibacter sp.
CATGAAATTGGATGACTCCTATCTGAATGGCTGCTATCTTATCGACACCGGGTCAACACCTGATCTCCAGGGAAAACAGCAAATCGTTAACCGCATTACAGCCGAAATGCTGCGTTATATGAAAAATGAAATATATGCTGATTATGCTTATAAGTTTAAAGACCCCCGCTGGCAGGAAGTTTTTGAAGACATGCCTTCCTATTATGATAATAAGAGCGGCAATCCAAAAGCCAACGTTTCGGTCGATGATTCGCTTACTGATATTGATAAATATAATATTGAATGGATCAACCGGAAGCTCAAGTCGTTGAAATTAGGTACAACTCTTGCTGAAAAATGAGTATAGCTGTCAGATTCTTACGCTCTTTTGCCTTTATACTGATACTGATACTCTGCCTGGGTACATTGCAGTATCTGAACTTTAAGCCCGATACCGGTTTTCTGAAATTAAAACAGTTTGCGGTAAAAACGGGATTTTACCTCCCGGCATTTTATGCCCACATTTTCGGTGCAAGCACTATACTGATCGCAGGCGCGCTTCAGTTTTCGAAAAAAATACAATCCAGGGCCAATTGGCACAGGATGCTGGGCAAGGTCTATGTCTTTGGTGTTTTGTTCTTTGCGGCGCCGGGTGCCTATGTTATGACTTTTTTTATCCACCGGGGTACCGGCGTTTTCATCTCATTCTTCGTTCAGAATACACTTTGGGTGACATTTACGCTATTGGCATTTCTTTATATTAAAGACCGTAAAATAGAGGCACACATCATGATGATGCACCGGAGCTATGCGCTGGCATTTGCCGCCGTCACTTTACGTTTTTATATATGGGTACTTACCGTTTTTTGGAGCGGAGTCGGGTTTGAAAATAATTATGTGATCATTGCGCTGGCAAGCTGGATACCCAACCTGATCGTAGCTGAGCTGATCAATTATCATCAGCGCAAAAACATGCCGGCTGCAAAGGGACTGCAAAATTATTTCAGCCCGTAAAACACCAGATTCAATTATCCACGGGCATATTGCGCAATTGCTTCGGGGTAATCTTCTGATACCCGTCCGGCGCCGAAAAAACGCCGTCGGGTACGGGTTCAAATTTAATGCTTTTCACGGTTGTTGTCGTACGCATACCGTTTTGCGAAAGGGTAAAGGCCATGGGGAAACCGTAGGTGGTATCAAAAGACATAGTCAGCGAGTTAGGTATAACGGATATTTGCTTAGTGAACCAGACTTCCGACTCTTCGCCTGTCATTTTATCGGTCAGCGAATATTTTACCGCTTTATACCCGGCTATCATCCTGGTTGCTGTATCCTTTACATAGGCATACCCCAATTTAGCCGGTTCCTCTTCTTCCTGATCCGCTTTGTTATAGTCGATGACATACTTTTGAGACGATGACCGCAGCAATACACGCATAAAACTGGTCGGCCTGTAAGTGATCACCGTAGTAGCTTCATCATTCATTTGCTGTATGCTTACCGCCGAGTCTCCTTTAAAATAGGCCCGCGCCGTTTTGGGAAGATACGGCGCATAGCGCTGCAGGCTATCCGGCAATTGATATGAGAGGCTGTAAACGATCGATCCCTGTTTGATTTGCTGGCGATGACATGATGAAAACCATACAAGGATGATGGCTGAATAAAAGAATAACCGTTTCATTTATTGACTGACTAAATCCGGCGGGGTGCGGGCAAACTTACCAATAATATGCTTAACACGGGTAAATAGCAAACGAGCACATTGAGAGTTTTTTTAGGTTAGCGTAAGCTTCATGTCAAAAAAATTTGCAAAAAGTATTTAACCTTTTAAAAATCAATTACGTAAAACTTACCGGTAAAGGTCATTGCATTCGGCTAATATTCTGCTCACTGTAGTTAAATGACCTGTCTTTGGCTTGAAGCTAAACTAAACTTATATAAATGTTAATGAAATGAAAAAACTGGTATTGATCGTATTGATCGGGATGATTGGAGCCGCTGTAAATAACCAGTGCTATGCGCAGCAGCATGTGCTTACCAAGTATGGTGACGATGTTGGCACGCTTGACGGCATTATTAAAGCTTATTACGATGTTGTTTGTGTGAAAAAAGGAGGCAAAGTAAGCTACGAGCGCGACAGCCTTTTGCATGTCCCGTTTGTTCGTGTAGGATCGGCCGGTATAGATGCCAAAGGAAACCCGGTGCTGCATTATACTACTTTAAAGGAATACCACCGTGAGTCGGACGCCTATATGGAAAGAGATGGGTTTTACGAGCACGAAACCGCCCGTAAAGTGCAGAACATCCGCAACATTTACCACGTATGGAGCACTTACGAATCGAGCCATGAACAGGGGGGAAAGATCATTGCACAGGGCGTAAACAGCATCGAACTGTATTATGACGGCAAGCGGTTCTGGATATTGGGCTGGTTCTACGATTAATTGATCTTTAATAACCGCATAACGAAACTTTGAAAAAAACTGAACGTAATAGTTCCTGAAAAAATCAACAAAATTATACCTGTATTTTGACAGACAGATAGCATCATGAGCACGAAAACTTCTCCGAACATCCCCGATAAAAAGGCCATTTCCAGCGATATCGAACCCTTTCTGAAAACAGACGAAAAAGCCGGTTCATCGCGCGCGGAGTTACTGGACGAATTTGACACGCTACTGTCTACCCACCAGTTGGACAATAAAATATCCAGAAAATACCTGAGCCGCGAGCGCATGCCCAAAACTTTGCTGGCTGTAGCCGGTGTGCTTATGTGTATAGCTGCCGTGGTTCTTATTCTCACACCGGCGGTTTCGCTCGGTAATACCACCAAATATGTAACTTCTGCGTGCCTGGGCGTTGCCGGTGTATACCTGGCGGTCAGGTTCTCACTCTAAAAACCCACCGGCCAGAATACGATGTTAAATCCGAATGCAAAAAAGGTATTACTGGTTGATGATAATCCGCTGTTCCTGAAAATTCTGGACCATGCCTTTAAGAAGGCCGGATTCGAGTGCAGCACCTGCCTGTCGGCCAGTGAGGCGCTGGACTACCTGGCCCTGAACATTCCTGACGCCATTCTTTCAGATTATGAGATGCCCGAAATGAACGGCATCGAATTCAGGAAATGCCTGATCAGTAGTTCCGATTTCAAAGATATCCCCTTTGTATTCCTGAGTTATATCACCGATAAGGACCTGATGGCCGAAGGGCTCGACCTGCAGGCGGTAGACTATGTCGTAAAGGAAACGCCGGTAAATGTCATTGTCTCCAAAATAACCAACCTGATCGATACTGTCCAGAAGCAACGTGAACTGTCTGTACTTGAGATCAAAAAAGCGGCTATTGCACTGAATATACGCACCGTTCCCAAAGTAGCGCCGGTGGTGGAAGGGTTCGATATTGATTTCTGGCATCAGGCATACCAGGATGTTCCCGGAGGTGATTTTATCGATTTTATCGAGGTGGACGACCGGTATAGCTTCATCGTGCTGGGCGACGTAATGGGTAAAAAATGGGTGGCCTGGTTCTTTACGTTCAGCTTTCTCAGCTATATCAGGGCGGCCATCCGTTTCGGCATACTAAACCGCGACCTGTCTACCGCGGGTATCCTGCAAAAAGTAAACAGCGTGATATGCTACGATAACGCGCTGAAGGATATTTTATCGACGTTATCGCTGGTAATGATCGATAACTACACCCATACCGTAACCTATTCGGGTGCGGGAGATCTGCCGCTGCTCCATTACAAAGCTGAATGCGGAGAAATGGCCCAGGTCGATTCTTCGGGTTTATTGCTGGGCCTGTTCCCTGACGGAGGTTATACCGAACAAAAAATCGAGCTGAAACCCAACGATGAACTTTTTATCTTTACTGACGGGCTGATCGATTACGAAGACGCCAACGGCGAGAAAAAAACCGACTACAATCTATTCAGAGACAAGATAAAGGGGATGTTACGCGATCAGTTCTCATTTAAACAGATCAGGCAATCACTGTTGCAAAACCTGTCGCCCGCATTGGTTGACGATTGCAGCATTATTAATATTCATAAAAATTAAACGACATGATAAAGGTAGTTAAAGAGGGTCCGAAATCAGTGGTGGCCGAAGTGACGATCACGGAGGCTAACCTGAGCAATTCGGACCAGTTCAAAGCCGAACTGGTGAGCCTGCTCGACCAGCATCACAAGATCATCGTGCTCGACGTACAGGAGTTGAAATATGTCGACAGCGCTTTTCTCGGCGCGCTGGTAAGCTCGCTCAAATATGCCATTGCCCTTCAATTAGACATCGTATTGGTGGGCCTGCGAAACGATATCAGGGACCTGATCAAGCTGATCCGCCTGGATAAGGTTTTCAAGATATATAATTATTCTGATGAGGCCATCGCCGCCATCAACAAGGCCTGAACCTGATCTCGTACGGACCATGAAGCTTGAGTTCGATAACAGCACCGGAGCAATGATCACATCGCTTGATCGTATGCTGGAATACATCAGCGGTACGATACCGCCGCATGCCGATGCGGATGATATCCTGTTCAGATGCAAGGTTATCGTAACTGAGTTGCTCACCAATGCCATCAAACATGCCGGCGACGGCAGTACCTTATTCGGGATAGAACGCGACTCCGAACAATTGGTTATTCAAAAATCAGACAAAGGCGCCCCGCTTTACCTGATCAATAACCGTCACCTCCATGGCGACGATGAAAAAAAACTGATCA
>DASZWG010000459.1:0-3529 GCA_035546675.1 Mucilaginibacter sp.
AAGTGACCATTAATGTAGAATGCCCCGATAATCTGCCCGATGTACGGGCCGACCTGGATAAAACCACATGGGTGCTGATTAACCTGCTGTCGAACGCGATCAAGTACAGCCACGAACGCTCGGCAGTAGACCTGGTGGTGAAAAAAGTTAAAGGGGATGAGGTAGAGTTCTCTGTCGCCGATCACGGGCAGGGAATCGAGAGCAAATACCTACCGAGGATATTCGAACGATACTTTAAAATTCCGGGAAGCACGGGCGAGCAAAGCGGCACCGGCCTTGGCCTTGCTATAGCCAAAGATTTCATAGAGGCGCAATCGGGGAAGATCGGTGTTGAAAGCGAACTCGGTGAAGGTAGCCGGTTCTATTTCACCCTAAGAAGGAATTGATGATGCTGATGACGTTTCGACTCATTCTAACTTTACCCAATTTGAGTAGCAATCGATAAAAAACATACTTCCCGCAGCGAATATATGTTTTACCAGCCCGATGAGAATTGAGTAAAAATCCAAAAAGACTCGAACTTAAAATACTTCAAATCCTGATAATATTTTAATGTCGAATGTATATGAAATAAAAAATGCAACGAAATAATTATTCCCGTTGCATCTTTCGTAAAAGGTAGCGGGAGCAGGACTCGAACCTACGACCTTCGGGTTATGAGCCCGACGAGCTACCAACTGCTCCATCCCGCACTATTGTGGTGATTGCACCGATTTGTTTATGATTTCACAGATTTAAAATCGGTGTAATCGTTCTCCAATCGGTGAAATCTGTGTTTTTAATTGGGACTGCAAAGATATAATTCGTTTCTTTGTAGTCCAAATAAAATCTGAGATATTTTATGGCTCACAGAGCGGGTTTTGTTAGTATCATCGGGAAGCCGAACGCGGGGAAATCGACGCTGATGAATGCGCTCGTGGGCGAAAAAATGTCAATCATTACCCCTAAAGCGCAGACTACCAGGCACCGTATACTCGGGATCGTCAACCACGAGGATTACCAGGTGGTATTTTCGGATACTCCCGGGATCATCAAGCCGCATTACGCTTTGCAGGAAACGATGATGCACCAGGTGGAAGGTTCGCTGGTGGATGCCGATGTGCTGCTGCTGGTAACCGATATCAACGAAAAATATGACGAAAGCGATGCGCTCGAGAAGCTGGAAGACTCGCTCGCGCCGCTGGCGGTCATCATTAACAAGATCGACCGGTCGGACGAGCAACATGTAAAACAAAAGATCGCTTACTGGGAAGAAAAGCTGCACCCTAAGGCCATATTCGCCGTATCTGCGCTGCACAGTCACAATATCGATTCGGTGATGAACTTCGTACTCGAAAACCTGCCCGAACACCCGGCCTATTACGAAAAGGATTTCCTGACCGACCGCAACGACCGCTTTTTTGCCTCTGAGATCATCCGCGGGAAGATATTCCAGGCTTACGAAAAAGAAATACCCTACAGCACCGAGGTGATCATCACGGCATTCAAAGAGGGGGACGAATTGTACCGCATCAGCTCGGAGATCATCGTCGAGCGCGAATCGCAGAAAAATATCCTGATCGGTAAGGGCGGCGAGGCTTTGAAAAAAGTGGGCACCTGGGCGCGCAAGGATATGGAGGAATTTTTCCAGAAAAAGATATTCCTCGAAATGTTCGTCAAAGTGATCCCCGACTGGCGGCAGAAGAAGAATTACCTGAAGAAGTTTGGGTACGAACAATAGCATGGTTGAACGTTTTACGTTGTACGTAATACGTTTTAAGCCGGAACTAATAACTGGGAATTGTCCCGCTGACGTTAAACGTGCCACGTCAAACGTATAACACAAAATGAGTAACATAGTAGCCATAGTAGGCCGGCCGAACGTCGGCAAATCGACCTTGTTTAACCGCCTGACGGAAACGCGCAAAGCCATCGTGGACGACATGAGCGGCGTTACGCGCGACCGCCATTACGGCATAGCTGAGTGGACCGATCATACATTTACCGTGGTGGATACCGGCGGCTATGTGGCCAATTCGGAGGATGTTTTCGAGGCTGCCATCCGCGAACAGGTAGTGATCGCCATTGAGGAAGCCACGGTGATCCTGTTCATGGTGGATGTAACCACAGGCGTTACCGACCTGGACGACGAAATAGCCGCCCTGCTGCGCAAAAGCAAAAAGCCCGTGTTCGTAGTGGCGAATAAGGTGGATAACAACGCCCTGCAGCACGACAGCGCTGTGTTTTACAGCTTCGGGCTGGGCGATATTTATAATATCTCGTCCATGACGGGCTCCGGAACAGGGGAGTTGCTGGACGAAGTCGTGAAACATTTCAGTCCCGACCCGGTGGAGGAAAGCAGTCTGCCGAGGTTTGCTATCGTTGGCCGCCCTAACGTGGGTAAATCATCCATCATCAATGCTTTTGTGGGCAAGGAACGAAATATCGTTACGCCTGTTGCCGGCACCACGCGCGATTCAATCCATATCGAATATAACCAGTTCGGTCATAATTTTATGCTGATCGATACCGCGGGTCTGCGCAAAAAAACAAAGGTTAAGGAAAACATCGAGTTTTACTCCGTGATGCGCACCATTAAGGCGCTGGAAGAAGCCGATGTAGTGATCCTGATGATCGATGCGGTAGAGGGTATCGAATCGCAGGACATCAACATTTTCCACTTAGCCGAAAAGAACCGTAAAGGCATCGTGATCGTGGTAAATAAGTGGGATCTGATCGAAAAGAACAACAAGACAAGCAAGGTTTTCGAGGAACAGATACGCGATAAGATCGCTCCTTTTACCGATGTGCCCATTGTGTTCACGTCTGTCACTGAGAAACAAAGGGTATTAAAGGTTATCGAAACAGCCCAAAAGGTATATGAGAACCGCGCCAAAAAGATCCCTACTTCCAAACTGAACGACGAGATGCTGCCCATTATCGAAAATTACCCGCCGCCGTCTATCAAGGGCAAGTACGTCAAGATCAAATACATCACGCAGATCAAAGGCGTATCGCCCATGTTTGCCTTTTTCTGCAACCTGCCGCAATATGTTAAGGAACCTTACCAGCGCTTCCTCGAAAATAAACTGCGTGAAATTTTTGATTTTACCGGCGTGCCTATACAGCTTTTCTTCAGGCAGAAGTAGCCGGATGTGCAGATTTCAGATGTGCAAATATGCGGATGAATAAAAAAGGATTGGCACATCTGCATATTCGCAAATTTGCACATTAGCCTGTAGCACCCGGCCCGGCCCCTTCGTAATGACTAAAAACTTAATTGATCTGATGAAGAACCTGAGCTTTATCCTTTTCGCCATTGCTATCCTGGCTTCGTGCAGGAAAGAGAGCAGCAGCAATTGTATCTCGGATGCGTCGCTGCTGCAACAGGTGTCGGGCGCCGATAATGATACCATTCAGATGCTCATGAAAAACAACGATCTTTCTGTCAATAACAAGCAGTTCCTTACTTTCATTTCGTACAATGGGACCAATTCGCAGAACCAGCCGGTAAAGTTCCAGGTGGTTACCGCCGACCAGGTAAGCAACA
>DASZWG010000460.1:0-4321 GCA_035546675.1 Mucilaginibacter sp.
GTCGCTAAACCCCGAAAGCCTGCACCAGGTTGCCATCCTGATGTCGGACCGTGGCACACCCTACGGATACCGCCACATGAACGGTTACGGAAGCCACACTTTTTCGATGATCAAC
The DNA here is from genome assembly GCA_035546675.1 of Mucilaginibacter sp. Taxonomy (GTDB): domain Bacteria; phylum Bacteroidota; class Bacteroidia; order Sphingobacteriales; family Sphingobacteriaceae; genus Mucilaginibacter. Next base: position 116 of record DASZWG010000460.1, read on the forward strand.
GATAAGAACGAACGGGTTTGGGTGAAATTCCACTTCAAAACCGCACAGGGCATCCGGAATTTTACCAACGATGAAGCTGTAGAAATGAAAGGCAAAGACCCCGATTTTGCACAGCGCGACCTGGTAGCAGCTATCGATAACGGCGAGTTCCCGAAATGGAACCTGAAAATACAGGTAATGACCGAAGAACAGGCCAAAACTTTCCGCTGGAATCCCTTCGATCTGACCAAGGTATGGCCGCACGGTGAGTTCCCGCTGATCGATGTAGGCGTAATGGAATTAAATGAGAATCCTGACAATTATTTCGCGCATGTGGAACAGTCGGCTTTTGCGCCGGCTCATGTAGTAGATGGGATCAGCTATTCTCCCGACAAAATGCTGCAGGGCCGTATCCTGTCATATCCCGATGCACACCGCTATCGCCTGGGCGTCAACTACGAACAGATACCCGTAAATAAATGTCCGTACATGGTTAGCAACTACGAAAGGGATGGGCACATGAGGGTAGACGGCAACAGCGGCAAAGCGCCTAACTATTTTCCGAACAGCTTTGATAATATCACCGCGGATGAAAGCTACAAACAACCTGCCTGGGATTTGCAGGCATCGGTAGCCGACTGGTACGACCGTAATGCACAAGGCGAAAACGATCATTACACCCAGCCCGGCAACCTGTACAGGCTGATGAGCGCTGAACAAAAACAGCACATGGTGAATAACATTGCAGGGGCAATGAGCGGGATCGACGGGCCAAAACGCGAGCTGATCATCAATCGGCAGCTTTGCCACTGGTTCAGGGCAGATATTAACCTGGGAATGGCCGTGGCCAAAGCACTCGAAATTGACTTAGAGGAAAGCATGAAGCAAATGCCCGCGATGATGTAGTAAGCTCAACAATGTATGTTCTGTTTAGAGAAATAAAAAAATCCCGGGGTTAATTTTGCCCCCGGGATTTTTACTAAATATGATATGTTTAAAACCTACTCCACTGTAACGGATTTGGCCAGGTTACGCGGCTGATCGACGTTGCAACCGCGCATTACGGCGATGTGATAGGCCAGCAGTTGCAGCGGAATGGTTGCCAGTAACGGCACAAAAGTTTCGGCTGTCTGCGGTATCTCGATCACATAGTCGGCCATGGCTTTCACATCGGTATCGCCTTCGGTTACAATAGCAATAACCTTACCCTTACGTGCCTTTACTTCCTGGATATTGCTGATCACCTTCTCGTACGAAGAATGCTTTGTAGCGATAAACACCACCGGCATCTCTTCATCGATCAGGGCGATAGGCCCATGTTTCATTTCGGCAGCCGGATAGCCCTCAGCGTGAATGTATGATATTTCCTTAAGCTTTAAGGCTCCTTCCAGAGCTACCGGGAATGAACTCCCTCGACCCAGGAAAAGACAATTGGCCGAGTCCTTAAATTTTGCAGCGATCTCCTTAACCCGCTCATTGGACTCAAGCGCTTTTTCGACCAAAGCGGGTATTTCGTTCAGTTCCGTCAGGTATTCGATGAGCTTACCCTGGGTAATAGTACCGCGCTGCTGCGCGATGTAGAATGCGATCAGTGTAAGTACGGTGACCTGCGCTGTAAATGCTTTAGTGGATGCGACACCGATCTCGGGGCCTGCATGGGTATATACTCCCGCATGGGTGATACGCGGGATGGAAGCGCCCACCACATTACACACACCAAAAATAGTTGCTCCTTTCTCTTTGGCCAGCTCGATGGCTGCCATAGTATCGGCTGTTTCACCCGATTGGGAAATGGCGATCACCAGGTCCTTTTCGGTGATGATCGGGTTGCGGTACCTGAATTCGGAAGCATACTCTACTTCGACCGGTACGCGCGCATACTCCTCGATCAGGTATTCGCCTACAAGTCCGGCATGCCACGATGTACCGCAAGCTACGATAATAATCCGGTCGAGGTTTTTCAGCTTCTCAGCATACTCCTTGATGCCCCCTAATTGCACCTTCCCCTGTCCGGGATATATCCTGCCGCGCATGCAATCGTGTATCGACCGGGGTTGTTCATAGATCTCTTTCAGCATGAAATGATCATAGCCTCCCTTTTCCAGCATTTCCAGCTTCAGGTCAAGCTCATGGATGTACGGAGTCTGAACGGTGTTGTCGATATTCTTGATCAGCAAGTCATCACGTCGCAGATATGCGATCTCGTTATCGTTCAGATAGATCACATTTTTGGTATATTCTACGATGGGCGTTGCATCCGATGCCACAAAATATTCACCCTTGCCCACCCCGATCACCATCGGGCTGCCTTTACGAGCTGCGATCAATTGATCGGGATCATCGGCACTCATGATAACGATGGCATAAGCGCCTATCACCTTGTTGAGCGCCACACGAACGGCTTCTCGTAAATCGAGACCCGTTTCCTGTTGTATGTCCTCAATAAGATGTATTAAAACTTCGGTATCCGTATCGCTAAGAAATACATGACCCTTGGACAGCAGAGCTTCCTTGACTACCGCATAGTTTTCGATGATACCATTGTGAATGATCGTAAGGCGCCGGTTACCTGAAGAATGAGGGTGTGAATTGCGGTCGCTTGGTGCACCATGCGTTGCCCAGCGGGTATGACCCATACCGATCATTCCGCTGGTGTTTAGCGGATCCGCGAAATGCTCCAGGTCGCTGACCTTACCCGCCTTCTTATAAACTTTAAGATCTTTATCAATTAAAGCTACGCCGGCGCTGTCATATCCCCGGTATTCAAGACGATGTAAGCCTTTGATAATGATTGGGTAAGCGTCCCTGTAGCCAATATATCCAACAATGCCGCACATAAACAGATGTTTTTAAATTTAAAAAGAACAAAAATAATTCCCCCCGCAATAAAAACAAGTATGGTAATGAATATTATGACGTTCGATAAAAAAAGGCCCGTGCCGGACCTTTTCAATTTCTTATTTTAGCTTCGTATAGATGATATTCAGCTTGATACGATAAGGGGAATTCTTGTCTGTCCCGACTGCAATGACCCTGCCTGCAGTCTGCGGTGTAGGTGCTATATCTACAGATGATGTGTTGGTTGTGTCAACAGGCGCTATAAAAGTACCATAATCAACCGTCCTGCCATCCATCAGGTCCTGTATGTAGGCAGTGACAACAAAGTGATAATCCTTTTCTTTCGAATTATAAAATCCACCGAATGCATTTATACCGCCCGATCGCGGGTCGGTAGAGGTTGCGTCCTGAAGCTCAGAGGGCTGATGCGCAATGTCCCACCTGTACATAGTTAATTTGGGTTGCGCATTGTACGGAATGGTGCTGCCCGGAACCGGTGTGATCACCAATTCAGCCCTGTTGATCACAATATTACCTATGGATTTGATAATATTCTTCAAATACGGAAAGCTGATCTTAGCCTTCAGTCCGGCCAAACCCTGCAAATAAATAACATCCCGTGAACTTCCTGTATTGCTTAGCTCTGTTGTCACAGCCGCTGACGGGTTGCGTGTAATATTAGCATAGTGTACAGACGATAACGGAAGAGACACCTCTGCTGTGTCTATCGTTGTACCATTAATGGTCCGGTAATAAACATTCAGCGAATCCACCAAATTAAACATAAAGATACCACCCGGTCCGCTGGTGCCATTCTTATCCAGGGTTATATACAAACCCTTCACATTGTTTTGAAAAACCGTATTAGAACCTAACTGGGTACTGCTGGCATTAAAAAGGATATCATTGACAAAGTTTTTGTCAATAGGTATTCTCAATTGGGGCACAACCCGGATCAGTGTATCAGGAGCTCCGGTTATGATACTATAAACTTTGAGGCTGTCGTGAGTATGAGCCAGGAATGTTCGCGTACCCAACAGGTTGGATGCATTGTAGGGCCATTTTTGAGTATTATAATATGTACTGCCGGTTAATCTTTGGCTTAGCTGATAAACATTGATCTTGTACCTGGTGGTAACCGAATCGCCATAAAAACCGTCGGCATACCTAAGGGCCAGTACTGCTGAATCGATCTCTATGGTACCGGTAGGCAATGCATAGGCTGTTTGATTGGGTAAATTCAATCCCACTGCGATATCTGACTGTGTAACACCGAATGCCGGATCGTTAAAATAGCCCAAAGGTGTTTTGGTGAGTCCTGATGTGACCACCGAATCCTCTGGTATTGTATTCACCACAATTGTCGACGTATCGATCAGCGAACCGTTC
>DASZWG010000461.1:0-2582 GCA_035546675.1 Mucilaginibacter sp.
AAGCACGGTCGGTGATCGAAAGCGTTTCCTGTACATTGTGGTCGGTTATCAGTATGCCGATGTTGCGGAGTCTCAGCTTGGCCACCATGGATTGGATGTCCTCTACAGCTATCGGGTCGACACCCGCGAACGGTTCGTCCAACAGGATAAAATTCGGTTCCGCGGCCAGCGCCCGGGCTATCTCGGTACGCCTGCGCTCGCCGCCCGAAAGCAGGTCGCCGCGGTTTTTCCTGACTTTGTGGAGGTTGAACTCGCTGATCAGTTCTTCCAGTTTATCTTTTTGCTGCTCCTTGCTCATTTTGCCCATTTCGAGCACTGCCCTGATGTTATCCTCAACCGACAGTTTGCGGAATACCGACGCCTCCTGCGCCAGGTAGCCGATCCCTTTTTGCGCACGCCGGTACATCGGATCTCCGGTGATGTTTTCATCGTCAAGGTAGATGCTGCCTTCGTTGGGTTTGATCAATCCTACGATCATATAGAACGATGTTGTCTTGCCGGCCCCGTTCGGTCCGAGCAGACCTACGATCTCGCCCTGCGCAACATTGAATGAAACATGGTTAACAACCGCGCGTTGTTTGTATTTCTTAACTAAATTTTCTGCCCGTAATATCATAATCAATTTAAAACCCCGCCGGATGCATCAGGCATCCTGTGATTGAAAACGTATTCCTTTTACGTTTAATTGTATCGAACGCTTATCGCGCCATACATTCTCCTCTATCGTGTAGCAAATATCGAAAGGTTTTCCGTTGTTTACCTCATATAAATGATTTCCTTGTCCAAAGGCTATGCAATCGAACAGGGGTGAGCCGTCCTGCGTAACGGCCATTTTCAAATGCTGCTCACCTGCCAGAGCTGCGTAACCTGCCACCCGTACATTCCTGCTCAGGAAAACAGGCGCCATGTTCTCGGGACCGAAAGGCGCAAATTGGTTCAGTACCCTGAAGAACCTTGCATCGACCTGTTCCAGGTTGAGCTCAGCGTCTATCCGGATCTCCTGTACCAATTGTTCTTCCGTAATGGTTGCTTTTACCACTTCTTCAAAACGGGCCGAAAAGGCTTCCAGGTTTTCAGGATCGAGTGTGAGGCCCGCCGCGTATTTGTGCCCGCCAAACTGTATCAGCAGGTCGCGGCATTCATATAGCGCTTCGTACAGGTCAAAACCCCATACCGACCGCGCCGAACCTGCTACATGGCCGTTCGAGCGGGTGAGGACTATCGTCGGCCGGTAATATTTTTCGGTCAGGCGCGAAGCAACAATGCCGATCACGCCTTTGTGCCAGTTCTCGTTAAAAACAACGGTCGACTTGCGGGCGATCATGACTTCATCTCCGTCAATCATGCCCAAAGCCTCTTCAGTTATGCTCAGGTCATGACCTTTGCGTTCCGTGTTTTGTACATTGATCAGCATACCTTTTTCCAGGGCGTCGTCTTCGTGACAGGAGGTCAGCAATTCAACCGCATGCCTGGCGTCGTCAATGCGCCCCGCGGCGTTGATGCGCGGCCCCAACAGGAAAACAATATTCGATATGGTATAATCCGTCGGTTTGCCGGCTACGCCCATCAGCGTTTTTAGGCCTATGCACGGGTCGGTGTTCAGCTTTTGCAGACCGAAATAAGCCAGCACACGGTTCTCGCCGGTTATGTGCACAATATCGCAGGCTATGCTTACCGCTACCAGGTCAAGATAAGATGTCATTTCCTCAAAGGGGATATCGTTTTTCTCGGCGTATGCCTGCACCAGCTTGAAACCTATGCCACAGCCCGAAAGTTCCTTATAAGGGTAATCGCAGTCGCTCCTTTTCGGGTCGAGCACCGCAACCGCATCCGGCAGTTCCTGTCCCGGCAGGTGGTGATCGCAAATGATAAAGTCTATATTTTTAGTATTGGCGTAAGCGATCTTTTCGGCTGATTTGATGCCGCAATCAAGGGCGATGACTAAGCTAAACCCGTTGGCTGCTGCATAATCTATCCCTTCTGCAGAAATTCCATAACCTTCCCGGTACCGGTCGGGGATATAATATTCGATCCGGTCATGCAATTTCCTGAAAAAGCTGTAAACCAGCGATACCGCCGTGGTGCCGTCCACGTCGTAATCTCCGTAGATCAGTATCTTTTCTCCTGAAGACACCGCATTCTCGATGCGTTCTATGGCTTTCTCCATATCCTTCATCAAAAAGGGGTCGTGCAGGTGCCGCAGATCGGGGCGAAAGAAATACCGCGCATCATCATAGTTTTTGATACCGCGCTGTATCAGCAAGGCGCTCAGAACAGGGTCAATGTTCAGTTCGGCGGCCAGTTTTTTGACATCCGCATTATCCGGCTTTTCCCGCATCGCCCACCGTTTATTCATATCTTTGTGGCTTAAACGAGTAAATATAGAAAATGTGCGGATATGCGGGTGTTCTGGCGTGCAAATTATGCGCGGCAGTACTGTAACCATAGCACATTAGCTCAAAAGTATTATGGAGATTTTTGCCTTAAAAGAAGGTTCTTATTCTGTCGATTCATCCAAAAAGTTTATCCCTTTTGATCCGCTGACCGATAATTTCCGCGACCGGCCCGGTTCGCTCTTTATT
>DASZWG010000462.1:0-7691 GCA_035546675.1 Mucilaginibacter sp.
GAACGATAGGCACTATTAGTATCATTAAATTAGTTGATGAAAATAAAAAGAAAAATTTCCTCGCGTTAGCGATGGAAGTGGATACCGGCCCTGTGGCTAAGGCCTGAAGCAGTATGAACGTACAGCGCGGGCCGCAGGCAACGCCCGAATTATCAGAAACTATCGCCTGCCTCCTGTTAATTCTTAAATTCTGTAAATTCTGATTCAGACAATAATCCGCAATAGGTTCTGATCCGCCAGCCGGCGGATCAAAATGACAGATTTTTTATAATTATTGCGGTATTCCAAACCTTCCAACTTTACAACATTTCAACCTTACAACAGAACAATCGGTGTAATCCCAAATACACCTTGACAATCAAACAAAAACCTGTATCTTTGCAGTCCCGAATTTTATGGGGTATATAAACACATAATTAATTTAATTTTAAGCAAGTGAATACGTTAAGTTACAAAACTGTCTCAGCCAATAAAAAGACCGTTAACAAAGAATGGGTTGTTGTTGACGCTCAGGGCGAGATTTTGGGGCGCTTGTCTTCTAAGATCGCTGCGATCATCAGAGGAAAACACAAGCCAGGGTTCACCCCGAACGTAGACTGCGGCGATAATGTGATTGTTATCAACGCAGACAAGGTAAAACTGACCGGTAACAAATTCAGCGAAAAGACCTATGTGTCGTACACTGGTTATCCGGGCGGTCAGCGTTTCATTTCTCCTAAGGAGTTAATGGCAAAGCATCCCGAGCGCGTGGTTGAAAAAGCTGTGCGCGGAATGTTACCTAAAAATCGTTTGGGTCGTGCCTTATTCAACAACCTGCATGTATATGTCGGTGCCGAGCACCCGCATGCTGCTCAAAACCCGAAAGCCATTTAACTGTTAAATTAAAAGGAGAAAGAAATGCCAACAACAAACACTTCAGGCAGAAGAAAAACCGCAGTTGCCCGCATTTATCTGAGCGAAGGCAACGGCGCCATTACCGTGAACGGTAAGGATTACAAAGAATATTTCCCCACCCTTCCTTTACAGTACATCGTTACCCAGTCGGTAGAAGTTTCTGGCTCGGCCGGTAAGTATGATGTAAAGGTGAACGTAACCGGTGGCGGTGTAAAAGGACAGGCGGAAGCCGTTCGCTTAGCGATTGCTAAAGCTATTGTTGAACTTGATGCTGAAAAGAAACCTGCATTGCGCGCCAAGGGTTTGATGACCCGCGACGACCGTATGGTTGAGCGTAAAAAACCAGGACGCAAAAAAGCACGCAAGAGATTCCAGTTCAGTAAACGTTAATTTAAGGAGGAAACAACAATGGCAAGAACAACATATCAGGATCTGCTGGATGCAGGTGTACACTTTGGTCACCTTACCCGTAAATGGGACCCGAAAATGGCTCAGTACATTTTCATGGAGCGTAATGGCATCCACATTATCGACCTGAACAAGACTTTAAACAAAGTTGAAGAAGCTGCTTCAGCTATCAAGCAAATCGTAAAATCGGGCCGCAAGGTATTATTTGTAGCTACCAAAAAGCAGGCAAAGGATATCGTGGCCGAGTATGCGAAAACGGTTAACATGCCTTTTGTGACCGAACGCTGGCTGGGTGGTATGCTCACCAACTTTTCGACCGTTCGCAAATCGATCAAAAAGATGTCGAACATCGATAAACTGACCAAGGACGGTACCTATTCAAACCTTTCCAAAAAAGAAAGGCTGATGATACAGCGCGAGCGCGTTAAGCTGGAGACTTTACTGGGCGGTATCTCCGACCTGAACCGTTTGCCGGCTGCATTGTTCATCATCGACGTAAAGAAAGAGCATATCGCTGTTTCGGAAGCGCTGAAGCTGAACATCCCGACCTTCGCAATGGTGGATACCAACTCCGATCCGTCGAACATCGATTTCCCGATCCCGGCGAATGACGATGCGACCAAATCGATCGCACTGATCACCGGTATCATCATCAAAGCTATTGAAGAAGGCCTGGAAGAACGCAAACGCGAGAAGGAAGAAGAAGCTGAAAAAGAAGCTGCAGCTGCAAAAGCAAAGGCTGACAGCGCAAAACCGGAAGCTCCGGCTGTTGCTGCTGCCCCGGCCGAAGGCGGTAAACGCAAGCGTGTTGCTGCAGAAGCCGCCGAAGCTCCGGCTGCTGAGAAAACTGAGGAATAACCCCCCCTCCCCCTGAAGGGGAAGGGACGGTAAAATAAACAACAAAATAATCATAAAATCTCCCCTTTAGGGGGATAGGGGGTAAACATGACGTTAGTTCAAATAAGCGCCGCTGATGTGAATAAACTCCGTCAGCAAACCGGCGCAGGTATGATGGATTGCAAAAAAGCTTTGACTGAAACCAATGGTGATTTTGAAGCGGCAATCGACTATTTAAGAAAAAAAGGTGCTAAAGTGGCTGCAAGCAGGCAGGACCGCGAATCGAAAGAAGGCGTTGTTATTGCACGTACTTCGGAAGATGGTAAACGCGGCGTGATCATTGAATTGAACTGCGAAACGGACTTTGTTGCAAAGAACGCCGAATTCATTGCCTTTGCCAATGCTATAGCCAATACAGCGGTTGAAGAAAAGCCGGCCGATCTGGAAGCATTGAACCAGTTATCGGTCGATACCGATGTTACCCGCGTTACTATTGCTGAAGCTATACTGGACAAAACCGGTAAGATAGGCGAGAAAATAGGCGTATCTAAATATGAAGTGGTTGAAGGCGAAAAAGTGATCGCTTATATCCACGGTAACTTCCGCCTGGGCGTATTGGTTGCCCTGAGCGCAAATGCTAACGGCGCTGAAGAAGCCGGTAAGGACGTGGCTATGCAGATCGCTGCCATGAACCCGATCGCTATCGATAAGGACGGTGTTGACGCAACTACAATTCAGCGTGAACTGGAAATTGCTAAAGAGCAGATACGCGCTGAAGGCAAGCCCGAGGAAATGGTTGAAAAGATAGCCATGGGTAAGCTGAACAAATTCTACAAGGATTCGACCCTGTTGAACCAGGAGTTTGTAAAGGATTCGTCCAAGAGCGTTGCCCAGTTCCTTGCTACGATAGATAAAGGACTGACGGTAACCGCATTTAAGCGGGTTGCATTAGGAGCTTAAATATTAAATCCCCCTCGATTACCGAGGGGGATTTTTTTTGACCTATAGCCCTTCCCAAACCCTCCCCGGAAGGGAGGGCTTTAGACGACTCAAACCAATGCTTTCAAAAAGTCTCCCCTGACGGCGGAGATTTAGAGGGGGCCATATAAATTTGCATTATGATAACCGCCCTGTACAATGCCCGTATCGTTTCGGATGGTAAGACCATCGAAGGCAAAGCTGTATTGATCGATGGAAAACTGATCAAAGATATTGTTGATGTTGGGGCGGTGCCAGCGGACGCTCAAAAAATCGATTTGGGAGGTAATTACCTCGCCCCCGGCTTTATCGACCTGCAATTGTATGGCAGCGGAGGACGGCTGTTGAGCATTGATACCGATGAGGCCACGCTGTTGCAAATGGAGAACGATCTGCTGTCGCAGGGTACTATCGGTTTTTTCCCGACGATATCGACCAATACCGATGTGGTGATCGAAGAGACTATCCGGGTTTGCCGCTCGTACCGGGAAAAGCGAAAGGGGAATTTCCTGGGCCTACACCTGGAAGGGCCTTTTCTTAACCCCGTCCGCAAAGGCGCACACAACGAGGATTACATTAAAAAAGCATCGCTTCCCCTTGTACAAAAATGGGTTGAAATGGCCGACGGCGTCATCACAATGATGACCATTGCACCCGAATTGCAGGATCGGGAAGTGATCGATTATCTGCATAACCAGGGCATCATTTTATCATCCGGTCACAGTAACGCCACGTATGCCGAAGGCAAATCTTTCCTGAAAAAACCCATACCGGCGGTAACGCATATTTATAACGCTATGCCGCAGATGCATCATCGTAATCCTGGGTATATTCCGGCAATTTTTGAAGAAAGGCCCTATACCAGCATCGTTCCCGATGGTATCCATGTCGATTTTGTAATGGCCAGACTGGCGAAATGCGAACTGGGAGATAAGCTTTTCTTTATAACCGATTCAGTCACCGAAACAGACCACGGTCCCTACCAGCACCGTTTTACAGGCGACCGCTATGTGCTGCCTGACGGGACACTTTCGGGCTCGTGCCTTACTATGCTCAAATGTGTCGAGAATGGTGTAAAGCATTTCGAGGTAAGTTTACCCGAAGCGGTGAATATGGCCTCCCTTTACCCGGCGCAATTGGCCAAACTGAATAAGGGAAAAATTGTTAAAGGCTATGATGCCGATCTAACCGTGTTCAGCGATGATTTCGAGCTGAAAGGAACATTTATGGGCGGTGTGCGCATAAACTGATCATCATAAACCGGGCGAAGCATGACACCAGGCGAAATGTTTGAATTGATCAAAGGTAACGATCTTGACAGGTTGAGGGAAGCCTTAACCGCAAACCCTGCTTTGGTAAATGAAGGTGTAACACTTGACAACAGGCCCGCAAAAGGAGGTCATCCGCTGCACCGGATATGCGATGCTGTTTTTGCCAGGAAAATAACCGATGAACAGGCCATCGCAATAGCTAAAATATTCATGGAACACGGATCTGATATCGACGGTTATATGTCGCAGGGCGATAACAACACGCCTTTGATAGCGGCAGCCAGCCTGGGCGGCGAAAAGCTTAGCCTTTTTTATATCGAACACGGGGCCAATATTTTTTATGCACCTCAAAACGACGGCGCAACCGCACTGCATTGGGCCGCATTTTGCGGAAGAGATAAACTAGTGGAGCGATTGATCGAAAAGGGAGCGGATATTAACCGGCTGGACACCAATTACCACAGTACCCCCTGCGGATGGGCCATTCATGTGCTGGAATCGGCTGATACCGATAACCCCGGCAACCAGTTGAGCTGTGTTAAATTGCTGCTTAAGGCCGGTACCGATAAAAAGTTATTATACCCCGGCTCTATCAAATATTTAGAGGATGTGGCTGAGGCTGACCCGGAATTAAAAAAATTGTTGGAATAAAATCCGGGCAAGACACTTAACACTGATTTAAAATTAATAATTTTGGCAAACTACCCGCATGAAATATAGACGCATCCTCCTCAAACTGAGCGGTGAATCGCTGATGGGCGACAGGCAATACGGCATTGATAATAATAAGGTTTTACAGTACGCACATGACATTAAAAGCGTTTTTGATGCGGGAATACAGATCGCCATTGTAGTTGGCGGCGGCAACATTTTCAGGGGACTAAGCGCTGAAAAATCGGGTATGGACCGTGCGCAGGCTGATTATATGGGCATGCTGGCCACCGTGATCAATTGTATGGCACTGCAAAATGCGCTGGAGGCTATAGGGGTCGAAACCCGTCTGCAGTCGGCCATTAAAATGGAGCAGATATGCGAGCCTTACATTCGCCGCCGCGCCATTCATCACCTGGAACTGGGCAAGATCGTCATCTTCGGTGCCGGCACGGGCAATCCCTATTTCACAACCGATACCGCGGCATCGCTTCGCGCCATCGAGATCAAAGCCGATGTGGTACTGAAAGGCACCCGTGTTGACGGCATTTACACCGCCGACCCGGAAAAAGATCCCACTGCTACACGTTACGAAGAGATAACCTTCCAGGAAGTTTACGACAAGGGGCTGAATGTAATGGACATGACCGCCTTTACGCTTTGTCATGAGAATAAACTCCCGATCATTGTATTCGATATGAACGAGCCCGGCAACTTTATGAAGATAGCACGGGGCGAAAAGGTGGGTACGCTGGTAAAATAATTCCGTTTGCCCTAATGCGATAGCGTTTGTATCAGTTTCACGTAGGTGACCCCGTTATAATAATAAAAATCCGTTACTTCCATCACCAATTTGTATTGACTCAGGTAGGTGATCATAGCATCAACTTTGTCGGTATTATTGCCGTTGATGTGGACCAGCAGGTGGGTGCCGGATAGCTGCCAGGTAAGTCCGTTTTGGGTAAGCCCATTGGGATCATTCGTATCAGTTGCGGTTCCGTTAGCGTAAAAGGTCACATTATATAAAAGAATAGTCCGCAAAAAGGGGTCGTTACCGGCAAGCTTGAGTTGCGTGCCGTCTGACGCTACCAGGGTTGCCCCGCTTGTGAACCATTCGCCCGATTGCACCAGTATCTGTGCGTCTGTCAATGACGGGCTACTATTACCGGTGCTCTTTGAGCATGCACCATTCAAAACGATCGCTGCTGATACAACCAAAATTCTTATGAACCTCATTACCCGATGATATATAACACGCTATTGTTTTAATAAGTACGTTTGTTTATAAATAACAGTTGCCCTCTTTAACACGGACAACTCGTATTCGTATTTGATAAGGTTAAATGATAGATTTTATTATTTTTGACAGCAAATTTAAGTACAATGAGCGAACTCATTAAAAAACAGATATCTGATGCCCGTGCTTTGATGGAAAAGGCCGTCGATCACTGCGAAGGTGAACTGCAAAAAATACGCGCCGGAAAGGCTAATCCCAGCATGCTTGACGATATTTCGGTTGAGTATTATGGCACGCCAACACCACTGAACCAGGTGGGCAGCGTAAATACGCCCGATGCCCGTACCATTGTGATACAGCCCTGGGAAAAATCGCTGCTTGGGCCTATCGAGAAAGCCATTATGGATGCCAACCTGGGGGTTACCCCGCAAAATGACGGTACCATCATTCGTATCAATGTTCCGCCGTTAACTGAAGAACGCCGCCGCGACCTGGTGAAGAAAGCAAATGCCGAAGCCGAAAACGGCAAGGTTGCTATCCGGAATATCCGCAAGGAAGCCAATGAGAAGATCAGGAAGCTGAAATCGGAAGGCGTTTCAGAAGATGAAATGAAAACCGGGGAAGGAGAAGTACAGAAACTGACCGATGCCTATATTGTTAAGGTGGACCAGCATGCTAAAGCAAAGGAAAAAGACATCATGACAGTATAACGACCAAAGAAATGTCAAAATAAAGGGAATGAGCTATTTAAGCTGTTCCCTTTTTTTATTTTTATTCCTGTTTATGAAAGTACTTTTATCTTATTTATCAAAATACCGCTGGATAGTGTCCTTAACACTGGTACTGGCGGCTTTCAATATCGGCTTCTCCCTGCTCGATCCGCTGATCACCAAGTTCATCATCGATAAATACATGGTGCCAGTCGATCATAAAATACACAGCTATGAATACAGGCTGCATGGCTCCCTGGTGCTGCTGGGCCTGGCGGTCGGTGCGGCCATGGTATCTCGCATAGCCAAAAACTTTCAGGATTATTTTACCAATATCATTACCCAGAAAGTGGGAGCGGAGATGTATGCCGACGGATTAAAACATTCGCTTGAGTTGCCCTTCCAGGTGTTTGAAGATCAGCGCAGCGGCGAAACGTTGGGTATATTGCAGAAGGTGCGTTTGGATTGCGAAAAGTTCATCACTTCATTTATCAGCGTGCTTTTCGTCAGCCTGGTGGGGATGATCTTTGTCATGGTAATGGCGGTAAAGATCAGTTACCAGGTTAGCCTGGTTTACCTGGCAGCGATACCCGTTATCATGATCGTGAGCATGCTATTGAGCAGGCAGATAAAAACCATACAAAAAAGGATCGTATCACAGACTACAGCTTTGGCAGGCTCGACAACCGAATCGCTACGCAATAT
>DASZWG010000463.1:0-3493 GCA_035546675.1 Mucilaginibacter sp.
TATGCATAGAATAGGCCGATAATGAAACAGATAGCAACTATTCTGAACCACCACGTCATCCAAAATGGGGGCACTATGATAATTTCGATCGTAGCAGGTTTAGCATTCCATATGCCATCATTGTTTGCGGCCTTAACTTCAAAAACATAATGCCCCGGATTAAGATTGGTGTAAGTAGCCTTCCTTTGTTTACCTACATAATTCCACTCTTTTTCAAACCCATCCAGCTTGTATGCATATTGGTTTAGTTGTGAAAAGCTATAGTTTAGAGCGGTATATTCTATTGTAAATACCGATTGATCATAAGACAGCCTGATCGCATTCGTTTGCGAGACCGATCGTTTGAGTATTGAACCTTTCCCAATCTGTACTTCCTTGTTAAATAGCTGGAACCCTCTGAAAACGACGGGCGGAGCATATTTGTTCATGGGCAGATACCCGGGGTCTATAATGTTAAAGCCGTTAATACCCCCGAAGAGTATTTCCTTATTTTGGGTCAGTAATACTGCTCCGCGCGCGAATTCGGGCCCCTGTAAATCATTCAGCGCTGTAAAGTGCCGCTGATATTTGGTGCCCGGTTTAAACCTTATCAATCCGTTACCGGTGCTTACCCACAAAAACCCTTCGCTGTCTTCCGTAATGCCATTGATGGTTGACGCCACGATGCCCTCAGCAAAATTATATACCGCGAATCTGTTGGTTTTTTTATTAAACAGATCGAGCCCTCCGCCCATAGTGCCGACCCATAAATTGCCCCGGCTATCTTCAAAAATTGATGATATCGCGTCGTTACTTAAACCCGAGTTATATGCTTTGTAATGTTTGAAACCATGGCCGGAATGATCGTACAGATTGAGGCCGTCAAAAGTGCCGATCCAGATGTCCCCGTTCTTGTCCTGGTAAAGTGCGCGAATATCATCATTGCTCAGGCTATGCAGGGTATCCTTTATATCATATTTAAATCGTTTGATTACCCGGTTGTTATGAATAACATTGATACCACCGTCATCAATTCCGGTCCAGATATCGCCATTCCTGTCCTCCAGGATCGCAAATACCGAATTCCCGCTGATCTGGCCGGGCGAATTCCCGGCAGCATAATGTGCTATTTTTTTATTTTGATCGTCGAATATATCCAGCCCATTATCGTAAGTGCCGACCCACAACCTTTTATGCGAGTCTTCTAAAAGACTGAGAATACTCTTGCCGCCCGAGACAGCTTTGTCATGACTGATCTCTCCTGTACGTTTATCGAGGAAGTTAACGCCTCCGCCGTCCGTCCCAATCCAAAAACCATTATCGTTCTCGGCAAAAGCATTGATCACATTATTGTTGAGTTCACCCGCTGTGTTGTTGTGTTTATAATAATGAACAAACGACGGAATGTTCGAATCGTACTTGATGATTCCCAGGTCGAAAACGCCTACCCACATGATGCCATGATCGATCAATATATTGTTGATCGACCTGCTGCCTTCGCCATCCTGATTATCATACAGGGTAAACAAACCTGTGCTTTCGTCAAAAATATCGAGCCCCTTCTCGGTGCCGACCCAAAGTTTCCGGTTACCGGCATCGGCCAGGCATAAAACATTGTTATCCGATATCGATCCCTTTTGATCAGCTTTATGAACAAAATGAGTAAATAAACCCTTTGCTGAATCAAAACGATCAAGACCGCCATTCGCTGTTCCGATCCATACATTGCCGTCCCGGTCTTTTAACAGGGTATGAATGTTATCACTGCTGATGCTTTGCGGTATAGCGTTGTGAGTATATCTTTTAAACTGACCGGTGCGGTAATTGAATTTTATAAGCCCCCCCATTGTCCCCAATAACAGGTTGCCGTCCTGGTCTTCCGTTATAGCATATATGTGCCGCTGAGGTAAATAATCCTGGTCTTTGTGATAAAGGAAACGTTTAAATTTCCTCGTTTTTGCGTTAATGAGATTCAGACCTGAGTAGGTTCCTATCCACAGATGTCCTTCCTTGTCCTGGTAAATACTGGTGATATCATCATTGGATAGGGTAGAAGGATTATCTTTATTGGCGGTAAAATTTATAAAGGAGTTGGAGCTGGGGTCGTATAGGCTTAAACCACTGCCGGTGCCCACCCACAAATTACCCTTGTTGTCCTCGGCAATGGTCTCGATATTATTATCTTTTAATGAGTGTTTATCGTTCGCAATATGCCTGTAAACGGTAAAAGAATAACCATCATAGCGGTTAAGGCCATCATCGGTGGCAAACCACATGTAACCAAAGCGATCCTTTACAATGCTTTTGACATTGCTTTGTGATAAACCATCTGTGACGCCGAGATAGGATACATCAGTGTGTCTGAACTGTGCGTATGCATGGGTCAGAAATAAAGAGGGAATTAAAAAAAAAAGCAGGGTCCGTTTACAGACTAATGAAAAGCTTTTCCCTTCAAAACAGATCCATGAAAAACAACCTCTTCCAGTCAAACCAATAAAATATTTAATCAAGGGAGTAAATGACAGGTTAATCCATAAGAATTAACCTGAGATTAAATCTTTGTACGGAATATGTTAACGAAAGTTTCTGCTTTTGGAGATTGATTAATAAAACATGACCATCGTACACAGCGAATTTTTAAGGAGTTAGCGCCTGCCTACGTGTTAGTATTCAGCCATCTCTTCATCCACGTAGCACCATAGCCATCGTTCGCCCGGTTCGGCCGACATGACCACGGGGTGCCCTGTCTTGTGAGCGTGTTTGGAAGCATGCTGGTTGGGCGAGCTATCGCAGCAAAGCGTTACGCCGCACTCCTGGCAGGTGCGCAGGTGTACCCAGGAACTGCCCGTTTTCATACATTCCTCGCAGAGGTAATATTCCGGGTGTTTCAGCTTTTTTATTCCGGTCAGGTGTTTGCAGATACGGTCTTCCATGGTGCGTATATTTTTAATATTAAATGTATGAAATCATAGCCAAATTGGAGACCCGGAGTTCAGTATCCGGTATTGATCACACTTCCGCCAGATACTTGTGCACAAAGCTGATCGCCATCGATCCTTCGCCTACGGCCGATGCCACGCGGTTCATGGCCCCTGCGCGAACGTCACCGGCGGCAAATACACCGGGGCAACTGGTTTCGAGCAAATAGGGGTCGCGCTTCAGCTTCCATACTTTTTTAAATTCATCGCGGCTTTGCAAATCGCGCCCGGTCTCGATAAATTCTTTTTCATTTTTGATGATATCGAGCTTTATCCAGTCGGTAAAAGGCCTGGCTCCAATAAAAATGTATAAGGCGACAGCCTCGTGTGTGCTTTGTTCCTGTGTTTTCAGATTGACAAGCGTAATGCGCTCCAGGCACTCGATGCCGGTTACCTCGGCCACTTCGGTACAGGCTATCACCTCGATATTGGCTGTCTGCCCGATCTGGTTTATCAGGTAGGCCGACATAGTTTGGGTCAAATCTTCGCGCCGGATCACGATGTTTACTTTTTGCGCGAATTTGGACAGGTACATA
>DASZWG010000464.1:0-9670 GCA_035546675.1 Mucilaginibacter sp.
GTTCGTCTTTGATCTCGACGCACGGAATTTGAATTTCTTTTTGCGAATGAGCGGAAGGCGGAATAAGCGTTTTAAGAGATTGAATGGCATAGAAAGCACCTGCTGGAGTACTTGCGTTGATTATGATATTACCGGGTGTTACGCTTAGCTCGTACGCTTCGGCCCCCAAGCCTTCCTGGCATTTTAAGCTGATCGTGTTTGGCGAAGATTTTGATTTAACGACTTCGGTAAAGTGTCTTAAGTTGTCAAGCTCTGATTCAAACCGGGGATCGGCGTTGATTTTTGTATTGGACGAATAGCTAAAATAACCCCCGGTCTCTTTATAGCTCACCGGCGTAGGGAATACCCTAGTCAGTTGCTCTTCCGGGATATCGGTAATGTTTTTATTCTGATCGTAGATCACCGCCGGTGTCACTAAGCCGGGATAGCTGGGACTGAACGGCTCCACGATAAATGCCCCGAGATTGTACCCTTTTTCGGGCTGATCGTCCCAAACTAAGTAAAACCCTTCGGGGCCGTCGGTAATGTTCACCACCAAATCGTCGTCCACAAATTCAATACGTACCGACTGACCGGGTTTCAGTTCGCCGAAACTTGCAGAGGGGGTCAGGCTGAACAGGTCGCCGTTCAGGAAAGCGATGGTCGCATTGCCGCTTGGCGTGACAGGTTCGACCATCCGCGCCGAATTGAAGTAGATCTTCCACCCGCCGGCCGGCAAGGTGCTTTTGCCATTGTTGGTAATGGTAATGGCATTGAGCGACTGCCCCCGTTTGGGCGAATCGTTTTTGATGGCCTGCCAGGCAACGCTCAGGTCGTGCGGGTTAAAATTTGGCCTTGCCATGGCCGTAATGCCGGTACAAGCCAGCAGCATGGTGATCAGAAAATAACGCGACATGTGAATCCAGGTTTAATCTTGCTGACCGTAAATATATACTTTTTTAAAAATTTTAAAAAGTTTTTTTAGATCAGGCAGAAAATTTGACCCAGCCCTCGCCTTCGTAGCCGAAAATGAACTGTTTTGGATGGATGATCTCGGCCAATATCTCGATCGAATCTACAATGCGGGGCCCCGGCCGGTTAAAATACTGGTTACCGTCGGCAATGTACAGGCGGTCATTTTTTATGGCTTTCAGTTCGCCGAAACCCGGCTGCTGCAGCAACAGGTGCATTTCCTTCATTGTCCGTTCGATAGAAAAGCCGCAGGGCATCGCGATAATGATATCCGGATCGGCTGTACGGATATCGTTCCAGTCAATGTAAGATGAATGTTTACCCTGTTTTGCAAGAATGGGAACACCACCCGCAATGTCCGCCAGTTCGGGTACCCAGTTGCCCGATATCATCAGCGGTTCAAGCCATTCGATGCAGGCGACGGTGGGTTTGGTATCTATAAACTTCAGTTTGTGGCGAATGATATTGACGCGTTCCCGCAGGTCTTCGGTCAATGTTTCACCTGCGGCAGGCACACCGGCTGCATCGGCCACCTCGCGGATATTTTCAAAAATATCTTCCAGGCCGGCCGGCTGCAGGGAGATGATCCTGGCCTGCTTTTCTAAATAATCGCCTAAAGCCTGTTCTACCTCGCTCAGCGACACCGCGCAAACCTCACACTGTGCCTGGGTGATGACCAGGTCGGGAGCCAACTGCCTGATCTTTTCCCGGTCGACCGTGTACAGCGATAAGGCGTCGGAAAGCAGTTGTTTTACTTTTTGATCGATGGCAGCGCTGCCCAGGTTATCCGGGATATTGGCTTCGGAGCAGGCCGGGAGATCCTTTACCTGCGGCGGAAAATCACATTCGTGCGAACGGCCCGCGAGTAAGTTTTCGAGCCCTAAGGCACAAATGATCTCGGTAGCGGCGGGGAGGAGCGATATAATACGGATGTTATTCATGTGTGTGCAGTCCCAATAGTTATCGGGATCAAATGTCTAAATAATTAAACATTCTGCACATCTGCACATAAAACTATTACCTTCGTCCCCAATGCTTTTTCTTACCTTCTTCATAGGCCTTGTTGTAAATTTTATAGGATACATCCCGCCGGGCAACATCAACCTGGCCGTGGTGCAGATCGCTATTAACCGGAAGATAAAGGAGGCTATGAAGTTCATCATCGCCTTCTCGTGCGCCGAATTCATTTTCACATTTGTTATTATGAACGGGGCCGACTGGCTGTCGAGGCAGGTGAATTTGGATACCGTGATCGACTGGATCATGGTAGCTTTATTCGGGGTGATGGGCGTGGTTATCTGGCAGCATCGAAAAAAGCACGTGGTGACCAAAAAGCATTCGGGGAACGATTTAGTCAGGTACGGCCTGCTGCTGGGTTTTGTAAACCCGATGCAGGTACCTTTCTGGATGGTGACCGGTACTTACCTGCTTGCCCACGAATGGATCAATAAGGATATCGTCAGCCTGATCGTCCTGAGCGTCGGATCGGCAATCGGCGCGTTTTTGTGCCTGTTTGCCTATGCCAGATCGGCCAGGTATATCAAAGAGAAACTCGACCTGAGCACACAGGTGATCAACACCGGCATTGCTATTTTATTTTTCGCTTTTGCGGCTTATCACATCATCAAACAGGTATACCTGCACTTCCTGAAACATTAAGCTTTGCCCGGGTCGTAAGCCGGCACCGATCTGCGCGTCCATATCTTTTCGGCCTTGCGGCCAATGAGCCAGAACGAAACCGCAAGGATGGCGAAGAAGAGCGTGTGATTGGTGGTATCCCAGAAGTATTCGAAATATTTGGTATAGATAAAGATCAGCAAAAAAGTTACGCCAAATTCCCTGGCGATGGAATCGTTCCGCTTCAGCCCGTAAAACATAAAACCGGCTGCCACCACGCCCGAAATAACGCCCCAGTAATACATGGTCACCTGTTTCACCTTCCACCAGCTATCGATGGTGCCGTAGTTGCCGAATATGCTGATGAGCCACAGCGAAAGGAACAGGTAAAGCAACCCGACCACATAAGTCAGTTCCCGGAAATTGCCGAACCATTTTTTATGGCGAAGCAGGTAGCAGGTTGCGATCAGCAAAATACCGAAACCCACAAAACGCAGGGGATAGTTCATGCCCAGAAAATAATAGCTCCAGTGGGTTTGATAGCCGGTCTCGGTTCCGAACCAGCTACCCAGCGATACCAGTGCGAACAGCCAGATCAGCCTTGAATCCAGGCGATAGGCCAGAATGCCGTAAACAAATACCGATATGAGGAACAGGATGGAAAAGTGCCCCGAACCGTTATCTAATGCCTTACCGAGGTAAGCAATGCAACAGGCAGTAAAAAGTACGCCGGTAAAGATAACCGCCTCGTTGCTGAAAACCTTTTCGGGATAGCGTTTTTCGCGTTTGCGTCCCCACATAAACAAAAAGACCGCCATAGCGGCCGAAAGGATGCTAATAACAATATCGGGCGTGTAATACAGCTTTTTGAGCCAGTTGATGATCGTATCGTTGACGATGAGGAAAGTGAAGGAGACCGCACCGCAGGCCAGGGCTATCCAGAACGAGTATTTGGCCAGGCGCATCCAATCGAAACCTTTTACTTCGTACGAGCCGCGCAGCTTTTCGGCCTGTCCATCGTTCAGCAAACCGTTCTTTTCCCAGTTGCCGATAACGCGGTCCAGAAAATCGCTTTCCTGTTTATCGAGGTTTAGTTTCATTGGTCAGCTCATAGTTGACAGTGTTTTTGCTTGCGCCACCATCAACTTTAACCCTAAGTTAGTACTATCTGTTTATTAACAGCAACTATTGTTGCTCCAGCAGCTTCGTTACGGCTAGTTTATCACGGTCGAGCTGTTCCTGCAACCGGGCGAGCGAGTCGAATTTCATGTCGCCCCGTACATAATGCAGGAACTCCATACGGATGGGCTGAGAATAGATGTCATCATTGAAATCGAAAATATTGACCTCAATGTTTCTCGTCAAGCCGTTTATGGTAGGGCGGTGGCCGATATAACCCATGCCCTTGTATGCATTCCCGTTCACATAAACCTTTACCGCGAAAATACCGTCGCAGGGGATTAGCTTATAGCTTTCTTCGATCAGGATATTGGCGGTGGGGTAACCGATGGTGCGGCCGATCTGGTCCCCGCGGTTCACCTTGCCGGTGATGAAGAAGGGATAGCCTAAAAATTCATTGGCCAGCGCGATATCCCCGCTCAGCAGCGCTTTGCGGATGCGGGTTGAGCTTACCGCCACGTCGTGCACATCCTGCTCGGGTATCTCGATCACCTCAAAGCCATACACCGGCCCCAGGCGCTGCAGATCCGCGAAACTGCCCTGCCGGTCCTTACCAAAGCGATGGTCGTACCCGATCACGATCTTTTTCGTCCCGATCCTTTCAACCAGGATATTGCGGATATAATCTTCGGCTGCCTGGTTCGAAAAATCGCGCGAAAAAGGGGTAATGATCAGGTGATCGAGGCCCAGCTTTTCGAGCAGTTCCGCTTTTTCGCTCATGGTATTGATCATCCGGATGTCCTGGTCCTCGGGGTGCAGTATCATACGCGGATGCGGGAAGAAAGTGAGGATAACGGATTCGCCGCCAATCTCATTTGCCAGTTCTGTAATGCGGCTGATGATCTTGCGGTGCCCCAGGTGCACACCGTCAAACGTGCCGATGGTAACAACGGCATTTTTTACAGGTTTGAACTCTTCGATATTATGGCAGATGTTCATAGTTTCGATTACTCCCGTTATTTTAGGATAGGGACAATTCTACCAAAAATCGGCGAAATCCTGTCTAAACAATCGGCGGAATCGCTTTTAATTCCCGGATGGTGTTTACGAGTTCCATCACTTCCCAGGCGTCTTCAACCCGGAACCCGCCGCTCCGCGTACGCCGGAGCCGCGACAGGTAAGCGCCGTTGCCGAGCGCCAGACCGAAATCATTTACCAGCGAACGGATATAAGTGCCTTTGCTGCACACCACCCTGAAATTTACCTCCGGCATACTGATGCCGGTTATCTCAAACTCCCTGATCGTGATGTTACGCGGGCGCAGCTCCACATCCTCGCCGCGGCGAGCCTTTTCGTACAGCCTTTCGCCATCCACCTTTACGGCCGAATGAGCAGGCGGGTACTGCTGAATATCGCCGGTGAATTGACCGCATGCCGCCCTGATCTGTTCTTCCGTTATATTTTCTGTGCTGAATTTCTGCTCCGGCTCGCTTTCCAGGTCGTAGGTGGGAGTTGTCGCACCCAGCACCATCGTCCCGGTATATTCCTTTTCCTCGGCCTGGAAGGTGTCGATCTGTTTGGTCATTTTACCCGTGCAGATCACCAGCAGGCCCGTCGCCAAAGGGTCGAGCGTACCGGCATGGCCCACTTTCAATTTAAGAGGTTTGAACGCGTTTCGGATCTTCCCGACAACATCGAAGCTCGTCCATTTGTAAGGTTTGTTCACGAGCAGCAGTTGCCCTTCGGCAAACTCATCGATATGATTGAATTCTTTTTTCAAGTAATGGATTACACCGATTTTATTTTTGATTGCACCGATTATTGTAATCAGGCAGTATGCAGTGCATTACCGGTAAAGTACAAAATGATGATCACGATACCGGCGAGTATCCTGTACCAGCCAAAGGTTTTGAACCCGTGCTTTTGCAAAAAGGTGATGAAGCTTTTGATGGCCAGCATAGCAACAATGAACGCGATGACACTGCCGATGATCAGGAATTTAACATCCTGGTGAAAATCAGGCGTATTGAAATAGCCGTTCTTTTTAAAATCCCACAGGTCTTTTATCGTGGCACCGAACATGGTCGGAACTGCCAGGAAGAACGAGAACTCGGCAGCCACCGTGCGGGTAAGTTTTTGCTGCATACCGCCGATGATGGATGCCGCTGAACGCGATACACCGGGTATCATGGCCAGGCACTGGAAAACGCCGATCTTGAATGCGGTGATGTGGCTGATCTTCTTTTCGTCTTCCACTACGGGACGATTGAACCAGTCGTCGACAAATAACAAGATGATACCGCCAAGTACAAAAGCAATAGCGACGATCAGCGGGCTCTCGAGCAGTTTATCGATGTACTTTTTGAATAGCAAACCCAGTATAACCGCCGGGATAACGGCAACAACCAGCTTGATATAGAAATCGACCGAGCGAACAAAGCGTTTAAAATAGAGCACCACGACTGCAAGGATGGCGCCGAGCTGGATAACTACTTCAAAAAGTTTGACAAAGTCGTTTTTCTCAATGCCCATCAGCGAACTGGCGACCACCATGTGGCCGGTTGAGGATATGGGCAAAAATTCTGTGATGCCTTCGATAATGGCCAGGATAATAACTTGTATGATGTTCATCGTAACAGGCAGGGGGTAAACCGAATATGATTACTTAACGGAAGATTTTTTAAGTATCGCGTAAAATCCGAGTCCAAAGCCCGCCAGTACAACCACCGGTGCGATCACGATCTTGGTGGTGCTGTAGATATCCGTCGTGCCCGACATCAGTATAAAACCGAAGGCCACGATAGCAATGCTGATGATAAAAAAGCGGTAATTGCTTTTATCGAAGGTAAACTTTACCGGTATGTGGCCGGTTTCCCGGCTTTGCGAAGACCGCGAGGAAGATGTTGTTTTCACAGGCGTTACCGGCCCGGTTTGTTTTTGTGCCATTTTTTTGAGCTTAAAGCCTGAACGTTTATGCCGGCAGGCGTATTTTATTATTTTATTTCGTTTTTATCCTATTGGATCGATCTAAAAAAACGTACAACGTATAACGTCATACGTATAACTTTTTATCTACCTGTACAAATTATAGATCTTCGACCGCAAATACTTGTTCACCGCCAGGAATGTACTGAAGCCTGATATAAATACCCCCAATCCGACCACGATCACGAACACGATGCCAAATTCGAAATAATCCTGTAATATCACCAGGTCCGGAACTTCCTTTTGTGCAATGTACAGGGTCCCCATCAGGATAACGATCGCAATGAGCGCGCCCAGTAAGCCGTGCCATATACCGTACAGGATAAAGGGCCTGCGGATAAAATTCTTTGTGGCACCCACCAACTGCATCGATTTGATGAGAAAACGCTGCGAGTAAATGGCCAGCCGGATGGTATTGTTGATCAATGCTACCGAAAGCAAGACGAATATGGCTGTAAAGCCGAGGATGATGAGGCTAATGGAGGTCAGATTCTGATTCATCTCGTCAACCAGCGATTGCTGGTACTTCACCTCTTTTATCATCGGGTTTTTCAGGAGTTGGGTCTTGAACTTCTCGATATCGGCGTTGTTGGCATATTCGGCCTTCAGGTAAACATCGAGCGATTGCGACAAGGGATTATAACCCAGGAACTTTACAAAATCCTCGCCCAGGTCTTTTTCCAGGTTGCGCGCGGCCATTTCCTTGCTCACATACTGGGTTTGCCTTACCATCGGGTTGGCATCCAATTCCTTCTGCAACTGAAAAACATCGGCGTCGTGCGCGCTTTCGTCCACGTAAACGTTCAGAACGATATTTTCCTTTACATAGCGCGAAAGCTTATTGGCATGAACCAGGATAAGCCCGAGCAAGCCGACCATCAGCAATACCATCGCTATCCCGAAAACGGTGGAAATGTAAATGCTTTTCGTTTTCTTCGACGACTCGCTTGCTTCAAATTCTTCCATCAGATCAGCCATAGGCAAATTTTCGTAAAAGGCGCCGGATTCAATACCCGGTGCTGCGAAAATAACAAACCTGTGAGTAAAGGTAAAACTTTATATCTGATAATTATTTGCTCCCGGTTGGAGACTGTTCAATTTAACAAAAATTAACACCGGAACGTATGGTTCCATCCATACCAGAGCCCTATTTTTTAATTATTCTTTAAGCGCTGAGTCCCAATGCTCAGCGATTTTCCCATTTTCGACACGAAGCATTTCAAACGAAGTGGTAGTGTAGTGTTTTGACGGGTCTTTCGGATCAGGGTGCACCGCTTTGAAACAGAGAACTACTCGGTCGCCTTCTGCAACGATAGCAATGAGGGGGCCTTTAATGGTATCAACGATAGGCCTGGCTTTTGCAAATTTTGAGAAGAAATCGATGAAGCCCTGCCTGCCTGTTGGTACATTCGGATTGTGCTGAATATAAGTTTCCGTCATATACTGAGGAGCAAGTTCCAAATGACCGCCCTCCAGTACGCAACGCCAGAAATCATATACAAGTCTTTTGTTTTTAGCCAGTCGCGGGTCGTTGCTGAGCAACATCGATTTCTGGCTTTGGGCAAACACGGTTGTGCCTGCAAAAAGTATTAAGCTGAGCAACAGGTACTTTGTTTTCATGTGAGCTGATTTTACGGTGCTGATGGCAATTGAGATTTTTAGCCATATCAAATGTATCTGTATTTAACAGCCACAAAGGTTAAAAAAAGTTAAAAATTGTTAATGCAAAAGCAAAGTCCGGGAACAGGATCAGCAATACAAATCCGATGAACCGCATGGCGGACACATAGCAAAGAAACGGGAGCAGGATGAACAGCGGTAAATCCCGTAAAAGATCCCCCGAAGGAAAAAGGGATGGAACAAGGCAAGGTGCAGCCTTAAAGGTTATGCCCGCATGCACAGCGGCAAGTTCAGTATGGTGCCATTTTTTCGCTGTCAGATTAGTGCTTTATCTTCAGAATCAATTATATTGAACAATTATGAAGATACACGTTACCATTTTGCTGCTAGGATGCAGCCTGTTTTCCGTTGCGCAAATACCTGCTGACTTAATCGCTAAAAAATGTGATTCCATTTTCAACAGCTATAACAATAATCCTGGTGTTGCGGTGCTGATCGTACAGGATGGCAAAACAGCTTTCGAAAAAGGGTATGGCCTAGCCAGCCTGGAGTATAATATTCCCATTACACCAACAACTGTTTTTGATATCGCATCGGTTTCCAAGCAGTTTACCGGTTATGCCATCTCGGCCCTGATACAACAGGGTAAAATATCGCCTGACGACGATATTCATAAATACCTGCCCGATGTGCCCGACTTCGGTAAAAAGATCACGATACGAAACCTGATCCACCATACCAGCGGTTTGCGCGACTGGCCCGAGGGTTTGCATGCGGCGGGCTGGCGATGGGAAGATGCATTTAGCTGGCAGGATATCATGCGCATGGTGAAACAGCAAAAAGAACTGGATTTTGAACCGGGCTCACGCTATCAGTATTCCAATACGGGCTACAATTTGCTGGCTGCCATCATAGGAAAGGTAACAGGAAAGACACTGCCTGTTTGGGTTGACGAGAATATTTTCAAGCCTTTGCAAATGAACTCCTCGCAGGTGCTGACCGACTATTCCGCCGTAATCAAAAACGTTGCAGAATCCTATTACTGGGATAACGGTTTTCATAAATCGAACGACATGCTGACCGCGTGGGGTTCCAGCTCGATATTTACTACGGTTGAAGACCTGGCCAAATGGGTGATCCGTTTTCAGCAGGGGCTGGATGAAAAAGACCCGGTTTATATGCGCATGATTGAAACCGATAAGCTCAGCAACGGTGAAAAAAATACTTATGCCTACGGCAATGAAGTGACAGACGACCAGGGGCTGCTGAATATCAATCATACCGGCGGATGGGCGGGTTTTGCCACGGTAATATCGACCTATCCCGGCCAAAAAATTTCGATCATTTTATTAAGTAACAACGGGACCTTCGATTCCTA
>DASZWG010000465.1:0-8132 GCA_035546675.1 Mucilaginibacter sp.
GCATTAAATAAAGATTACCTGTACCCATCGGAACTGGCGCAGGAGAATGAACTTCGCAATATTAAAGTTCGGTTATTATACAAGCGTTTATCCCGTCAAAAATGAGCGGTTCGCAATTAAAAATACGGAACGGAAACATCATTACGCCGGATGGAATACTGACGAACCATACCCTGCTCATAACCGATGGTATCATAACTGAAATTTCCGCTTCGGATATTGATGCACCCGATGCCGCCGAAACAGATGCACAAGGCAATTATGTGTCGCCGGGTTTTATCGATATCCATGTGCATGGCGGCGGAGGTTCGGATTTTATGGACAATACAGTCGAAGCGTTTCTGAATATCGCAAACCTGCATGCCCGGCACGGAACCACGGCCATGTTCCCGACCACCCTGAGTTGTGAAAAATCCGATCTGCTTGAAACGCTGAGCGTTTATGAGCAGGCAAATCAACTGAACACAAACGGAGCTCAATTCCTGGGTATCCATATCGAAGGGCCTTATTTTGAGATGAGCCAGCGTGGCGCGCAGGACCCCCGGTATATCCGGAATCCCGATCCGGGCGAATACCGTGAAATCTTAAAGACATCCAGGCACATTAAACGATGGAGCGCCGCTCCCGAACTGCCCGGAGCCATAGAATTTGGCCGTTACATGGCTGCCCACCATGTTTTACCGGCTATTGCGCATACCGATGCGGTTTACGAAGAAGTTGCCGAAGCCTTTGAGAACGGTTTTACGCTTGCCACGCATTTTTATTCGGCCATGTCGGGAGTAACTCGCAGAAATGCTTTCCGGTATGCCGGTGTTGTTGAAAGCGCCTACCTGATCGACGATATGTTTGTCGAGATCATTGCAGACGGCGTGCATCTGCCTGCACCCTTGCTGAAACTGATCTGTAAGATCAAAGGACCGGACAGGATCGCCCTGATCACCGATGCGATGCGCGCTGCGGGTATGCCGGATGGCGAAAGTGTGCTGGGCAGTTTGAAAGACGGGACCCGGGTGATTGTGGAAGACGGCGTGGCCAAAATGCCAGACCGGCAGTCATTTGCCGGCAGTGTGGCAACTTTTGACCGGCTGGTAAGGAATATGGTCAATCTCGCCGGTGTGTCTTTGACAGAGGCCATCCGCATGGCGGCAACAACCCCTGCAAAGATCATGAAGATCGACGGGCGCAAGGGTTCAATTGAAAAAGGTAAAGATGCGGATATCGTCATATTCGATAAGGATATCCATATTCAGCAAACGATCATAGCAGGAAAAATAATTTACAGTTCGGATGGAAACAGAAACTAAGACGGATAACCTCGTCGTCAGGACTTATGCTTCGCGGGCAGAAATGGGCAGGGCAGCCGCGAAGGAAGTAACGGATAAGATAAAGGAATTACTCGGTCGCCAGAAATTTGTCAATATCGTTTTTGCAGCAGCGCCGTCGCAGGAAGAATTTTTGGCTGAACTGGTGTTCAGTAAAGGCATAGACTGGAAACGTGTCAACGCCTTTCACATGGATGAGTATATCGGGTTATCTCCCGGCGCTCCGCAGGGTTTTGGCGAGTTTTTGAAAAAGAGAATATTCAGCCTCCTGCCCTTCAGATCGGTAAACTATATCGACGGGAACGCTGCTAACCTGAGCGGCGAATGTGAGCGCTATTCGGCATTATTGAGCCGCTGGCCGGCCGACCTAGTTTGCATGGGTATCGGCGCGAACGGGCATATCGCTTTCAACGATCCGCATGTGGCAGATTTCGACGACCCGCTGATGGTCAAGATCGTCAGCCTGGATCGTCAATGCCGGCGGCAGCAGGTTAACGACGGCTGTTTTGCCCGGCTGGACGCAGTGCCTACCCATGCCATCACATTAACCATTCCGGCTTTGATGGCCGGTAAGTATATTTACTGCATGGTTCCGGGTAAAAATAAGGCTGATGCCGTTTATAATACCCTAATGGGAGAGATCAGTGAACAATGTCCGGCTTCGGTATTGAGAAGACATGCAGGTGCAACTTTATTTTTAGATGCGGACAGCAGTTCGATATTAAGCACAGAACCCAAAAACAACCTATTATGACCACAGGAAGTGACAACAGCAACCCGGAAGACCTGACCCGGAGAAAATTTATTTACCAGACGGCGATGGGAGTCGGTATCTTGCTGGCTTCGCCCGCGATAAGCAGAGCAGCAGGCGGCCTGGCCGGTAACGACCCGGTAACGGTAGGCAAGATCATCGACCTGTTCATCAGCCAGGTACCGGGCGGTAAGAAAACCGATACGGTGGATACGCTGAAATCCGGGAGCGCTGATACGGTGGTAACCAGTATCGTTACAACGATGTTCCCGACAATACAGGTGATACAAAAGACCATAGAATTCGGGGCGAATTTTATCATTGCTCACGAGCCGACTTTTTACAATCACCAGGACAATACCGCCTGGCTGAAGGATGACGACGTATATCAGTATAAAGCCGATCTGCTGAAGCAGCATAATATCACCATTTGGCGCTGCCACGATTATATCCACAGCCTGAAGCCCGACGGTGTCACCATAGCCGTGCTGGAGCAACTGGAATGGCTTCAATATGCAGACAAGGACACCCCTAACATCCTGACCATGGCAAGCACGCCCCTGCACGAGTTGATCAGTCATGCCAAGTCAAAGCTGCGCATCGATGAGGTGCGTTATATCGGCGACCTGTCGGAAACCTGCAGGCGGATATTGCTCATGCCGGGCGCGGCAGGAGGGCAGCGGCAGATCGAAGCCATCGAAAAGGTGAGGCCCAATGTGCTGTTCTGCGGCGAGATATCGGAGTGGGAAACCGCCGAATACGTGCGGGATGCCCGTGCCAAGGGCGATAACATATCGCTGGTGGTACTGGGGCATATTGCCAGCGAAGAGCCCGGCTCGGAGTACATGCTGCAATGGCTGAACAAAAATGTACCGGATATCAAGGTAAAGCATATACCGTCGGGCAATTCGCTGAAGTTTTTCTGAAATAGATAAAAATTTCGAGAAATAATTATAACAGAGAAGAAAACAGATTGGTTTGACGAACTAAGCGAAGATCAGCAGCAGGACGTTTTAGAAGGCCTGGCCGAAACGGATAGGGGTGAAACGATACCGCATGACGAAGTTGCGAAGTTATTTGCACAATGGGGTTTGAAATGATTCAATATCGTATAGCCACCGAATCCGACATTCCCGCTCTTGCCGAACTGCGTGTTATTACCCGTGGTACGGTCGAAGGTTGGGAGCCCTATATTGCCGGTTATATGAACGGAATCAATAACCCCCAAAAGGCATTAGCGCCGCGCATGGTTTATGCGGCTGCTGATAATAATAAAATAGTCGGATGGATCGCCGGGCACCTGACGAAACGTTTAGGCTGCGATGGTGAGTTGCAATGGATCGATGTTGATTCAGAATATCGCCGCAAAGGCATTGCATCTGAATTGGTACGGGTTTTGGCCAAATGGTTCGCCGGGCAAAATGCAAAGAAGGTTTGTGTCGATCCGGGGAATGACGATGCGCGGAAATTCTATGCCGCAAACGGCGCCGAAAATCTTAATCAGCATTGGATGCACTGGGAAGATATAACTACTTTATTAAGGAAAGACGGAATAGTTAATTCCGAATAACGAATACTGAATATCGAACGCCGAAGTATACTCCATTATTCGGTATTCCTAACCCCCCTGTTTTTTATCAGCAAAGTTATCGCGGCAGCCAGCCACCATAGCGCCTGTACGCCGGCAAAGGCCGTAACCCACATCGGCAGAATCAACACGGTAAGGTATAAAATACCCAATAGCATAAAAGCCACCCCCAGCAGCAGGGCAAGATAGCCGAATATTTTGGGCAGCACATCCGAACGAACGAGAACAATGCCCAGCGGTATAAAGAATGCCGGAGCGGCTACGATAAAATACAAATGCTGAACAGCGTAAATAGTTCGCAGGCATACCAGGATGGCATCCGGTGGCGCCCCGAACAAAACGGCAATATAAAAGGTGATCTCGATCAGGCTGACCGCCATCAAAACGGCTGCGCCAAAGAAGGTCATCCAGCCCGAAACACGCACATGGGCTTCGGCCAGGCGAACCAGGATAAACGCAAAAAGAACAATGAACACCGGTCCCACGGCCTGCAGCCATGCTCCCCACAATATCGAATCGTAATAACGGTTCCCGAATTCGATCAGTTTGGCAATGCTGGCGCCTGGAGGCGGTCCGGGATTGATCATAAATGACAAACCGATCATCAGCACCCCGGCTATGCCGCTGATGCCGCCCAGGATACGTACCCAGCGCGGTACACAAGACTGATCTTCCATATCATAAATATACTTTATTTGCGTTGATTTTTTTGCTGATCTGGGACCTTAAAATCTATTAAACCGATAGTCATAACGGTTTATTTTCTAAAATTATTAGCGATTTAGCGTTGTTTTTCCGATTATTGCACTCCTGTTAAATTTTATATTGTTCGCGCTCAAATAATTGCGGGCAATTTTCAGTTATTATTACGATGACCGGATCGCGACGCCATATCGAAATCATGGATACCACGCTGAGGGATGGTGAGCAAACCAGCGGCGTATCCTTTTCTGCTTCTGAAAAACTGACCATAGCGCAGTTATTGCTGACCGAAGTAAAGGTTGATCGCATCGAGATTGCCTCGGCCAGGGTTTCGGAGGGTGAGTTCCAGGCGGTGCGGAAAATTACCGAATGGGCGGCGGCGAATGGTTTTATCGACAGGATCGAAGTGCTGACCTTTGTGGACGGTGAAACTTCGGTCGACTGGATGCTGAAAGCGGGCGCCAGGGTGATGAACCTGCTTACCAAAGGCTCGCTGAACCACCTTACCTATCAGTTAAAGAAAACTCCCGAACAGCATTTTAAGGAGGTCGGAGATGCTATTGCCTTTGCGCGGAAGAACGGCATAGAATGTAATGTTTACCTGGAGGACTGGAGCAATGGTATGCGTCATTCGAAAGATTACGTGTTCCAGTATCTCGATTTCCTGGCAACACAGCCTGTTAAAAGGATATTATTACCCGATACATTAGGGGTGCTGATCCCATCTGAAACAAGGGAATATTTAACTTCCATCATTCAGAAATACCCGGATATTCACTTCGATTTTCACGCGCATAATGACTACGATCTGAGCATCGCCAACGTGCTCGAAGCGGTAAATGCGGGTGTGAAAGGCTTGCACCTCACCATCAACGGTATGGGCGAGCGGGCGGGCAATGCGCCGCTGGCCAGCACCATCGCTGTTCTGAACGATTATGTGAAGGATGTGCAGACTTCGGTCGAGGAAAAATCGCTGTATTCGGTAAGTAAGCTGGTCGAAACCTTTTCGGGTTTCAGGATACCGGCCAACAAACCGGTGGTGGGCGAGAATGTGTTCACCCAGACCGCGGGCATCCATGCGGACGGTGACAAGAAAAATAACCTCTATTTTAACGACCTGATGCCCGAACGTTTCGGACGGCAGCGCAAATATGCACTGGGCAAAACCAGCGGTAAAGCCAATATCGAGAATAACCTGGCGCAATTAGGCATCCGCCTGACGGATGCCGACCTGAAAAAGGTTACGCAAAAGATCATCGAGCTGGGCGACCGTAAGGAGGTGGTTACGCAATCCGACCTGCCTTACATTATTTCGGATGTGCTCGACAGCAGTGCGATAGACGAGAAAGTACGTATTGATAATTATGTGCTTACTCACTCCAGGGGGCTTAGGCCTTCGGCTACCATCATGATCAACGTGAACGGCGACGAGTTCGAAGAGCATGCGCAGGGTGACGGACAATATGATGCTTTTATGAACGCTCTTAAATCGGTGTATCATAAAAAGAAACTGGCGCTCCCCGTATTAACGGATTATGCGGTGCGCATACCCCCCGGCGGAAAGACCGACGCACTCTGCGAAACCATCATTACCTGGGAATACGGCGGCAGGGAGTTTAAGACCCGCGGGCTCGACAGCGACCAGACGGTATCGGCTATCAAGGCTACCCAAAAAATGCTCAACCTGATATAATCTGCTGACATACAAATAGTTCTCAATTGCCTCGAACAGAGATTTTATATTGCGTGTAAAAAACGTGTTTTCTTTACAAAAAAGGCGGTTTTTTATAAAACAATCCCAATTCTCATTCCTTATTCAGATAAATAACCAGCATCATTTTATCGTGTGATGCCGGTCATTTTTTCCGCAGCAAACTCACCTGAAATTTATAGGGATTATTATGTGATCAATTATGGATTGGCTATGAGAACAATAATTGTATTTAATGACAACACACCGGCGGCAGAAAATGCTGCTGAATTTGCACTGGATATTGCACAAAAGGTGCAGGGTAATATTCTGATCCTGAACCTGAATGGTGTGGTATATTATGAGCCGGTGGTCAGACAGTTATTGGCAACCAATCAGAAAAATGCAAATGAAGACCTGTACCCGGTTTTCACTATGGCTGATCATTTGTACGGTCTTGTGACGAACGATGAATTCAGGCCGTCAATCGATGATATTGACGCTTCAGAGTGGCGGGAACAAGACATTGCCCGGCTCATTATCCGGGAAAATGTTTGGATGATGGTAAAGGGCGTAGCCGCACAGCCTGAAATATACGATACATTAACCAGGGTAAGTACACAGTCTGTGCTGAACAGGGTAGCATGCCCTTTATTATTGATCCCGGAAAATTACCGTCATCATAGTTTTACTAATATCGCCTACATGGCCGATATGCGTTATTGTATGCAGGGCATTGTAAAATACCTGGCAACCCTGGCAGCAGCTTATGACGCTAACCTGGTTGTTGAGCATCTTTCGATGCGGGGCCTGCCTCCGCTTGACGACGGCTATGCTTTGACCATGTTCTCTGAAGACATAGCTGATAAAATAAAATACGATAAAATTTATTTTAATAACATAAAAGAACGAAATTTAGATATTGCTATCGATGTGATGGTCAATAATATGCACACCGATCTGCTGGCTATGGTAAACCATAATTTCCATTTCGAAGAAATGTTCGGAAGATACATTACCGAGGTCTTTCCCGAGCATATCCCGGTGCCGGCGATTATTTTCCCGTCCTGAGCAAACTTAAATCGTTCAAATTTGGCCCCCGACGATAAAACCCCTGTACCTGAACTGTTCTGGAACCTTTCGGCTGACGAATTGTCGGCGAGGCTGTCATGCGGATTGAACGGCCTGACTGACGATGAAGCAGCAAACAAGGCGAAGCAGTTTGGGCCGAACACGCTCAAGGCTCATACCCGCACTTCTGCCGTAGTACTGTTCCTGTCACAATTCAAAAGCCCGATCACACTGATGCTTATCGCAGCGGCGCTGCTGTCGGCAGGTTTGGGCGATGTTACAGACACTATTATTATCCTGGTGATCGTATTGATCAGCAGCTTACTGAGTTTCTGGCAGGAGAGGGGTGCAGCAAACGCAGTGGAGGAATTGCTGAAAATGGTGCAATTGCATTGTACTGTTTTGCGGAATGGCCAAAAGAAGGAAGTGCCGTTTGAAACGGTAGTGCCGGGTGATGTTATTGAATTATCGGCCGGCGATATCATACCCGGCGACAGCCTTCTGATCGAATCGCAGGAAATGTTTGTGGATGAGGCTGCATTTACCGGCGAAACCTATCCTGTAGAAAAACAACCGGGCAGTGTACCGGCCGAAACGCCACTATCCAAACGAAGCAACACGCTCTTCATGGGTTCGCACGTCATCAGCGGCAAAGCCAAAGCGCTGGTCGTCAAAACAGCGGGGCAAACCGAATTTGGAAAAATATCGTCCAGCCTGCAGTTAAAGACACCCGAAACTGACTTTGAGCGCGGGATACGCAGGTTCGGCTACATGCTGATGGAGATCACCCTGCTGCTGGTCATCATTATTTTTGCGATCAACGTGTGGCTGCACAAACCTGTATTGGACTCGTTCCTGTTTTCGCTGGCGCTGGCCGTCGGCCTTACACCGCAATTATTGCCCGCAATCATCAGCGTCAATCTTTCTTCGGGCGCAAGGCGGATGGCCCGCAAGCAGGTCATCGTTAAGCGTTTGTCGTCTATCGAGAATTTCGGCAGCATGAATATA
>DASZWG010000466.1:0-2494 GCA_035546675.1 Mucilaginibacter sp.
AAACCGCATATCCCCAAGGTTTCATCAGGTAAGGCTTGCCGCTTACCATCTCTTTTTTCCCCGTGAAAACATCCAGCGTGTCCCCGTAAAGCGATTTATCTTTTATACTGATCGTTTGCATACGGGGTGAAAGGTTCAGTATCACCAGCACTTTTTTACCTGCCTTTTCACGTACATAGGCATAAACTGCGTTCTTGTTGCCGGCATTCACTTTGCGGAATGATGCATCAGATGCCAGCGCTACGTCATTCGCCCGGAGGTGCAGCAGTGTACTGTAAAAACGGGCACGTGCAAAGTTTTTGAAACGGATCGTATCCTTGTCAAAGAATTTGATGGCACGCAATACAGGCTCCTCCTGACCACTGTAGATCAGCGGTACGCTGTGATACATGGTTTGTGTAAATACCGCGAAAGGTGCATGCGATGCACCGGGGAAGGTGCCGTAATCGGCCTTATTCCAGCTATTCTCGTCGTGATTGCTGGTAAAGTACAGTTCGAGCGCATTTTTAGGGTACAAGGTATCGTACTTGGATTTTATGCTGTCTAATGAGAACGCCGGACTTGCGCCTTTGGCCACATCGATCATTTTGTGGAACATATCCCACGAATAGGTTGCGTCGAACCCGCTGCGATGCAGGTAATCCTTATCACCTTCGGCCAGCATGAACAGGCTGCGGCCTTTTCTCAGTTCGCTGATGCATCTTTTCCAGAAACTTTCGGGTACGTTCCAGGCCACATCGCAACGAAAACCATCGATATGGGTATTTACTAACCAGAACTTCATTGCGTTGATCATGCTATCCTGCATTACCCGGTTCGAGTAATCGAGCTGACGCGTATCCGTCCAATCGAATGCAACCGCCGCTTTGCCGTTTTTGTCCTTTACATAAAAATCGGGATGTTTTACTAACCAGTAATTGTCTGCTCCGGTATGATTCGGCACCCAGTCGATGATCACTTTAAAACCTTTGGCATGCGCCTCACGCACCAATTGCTTAAAATCGTTCATTGTTCCGAACTCAGGATTTATAGCTGTATAATTGGCTACGGCATAATAGCTTCCCAGCGATCCTTTGCGGTCAACTTTACTGATCGGGTTGATGGGCATGAACCACAATGTCTGCACACCCATCTTCTTTAACCTGTCCAAACTTTTGGCAAAGGCTTTGAAGGTACCCTGCGGCGTATATTGACGTACGTTTACTTCATAAATATTCCCCTGCATGATCCATGCCGGATGCCCGTCTATCGTTTTTCCTGCCTGGCCATATGAAAGGGGAGATATTAATACTGTGCAGCAAAGCAGTAAGAAAGCAATCAGTCTGCCTTTAGATTTTACCGGGAAATGCATGTTTCTTTAGATTTTAGTCAAATGTAAATAATTCAGGCCGTAAATGGTCATGGCACAGCATTAGTTGTACTGTCTGTACCAGGTTATCATAGTCGTTTTGTCCACAAACATCTTTTATTGCCTGATTCGTTTTTATTGTATATTGCCCAAACGTTTTTGTGTAATGTCAGGATTTCCCGATATGGGCATTAAACATACTCTACCGCTTATTTTATACTTTTTAAACAGCTTTAAAAACTAAAAAGCACTATGGAATTCAAACAAATTGCAGGCATTGTTGCAGGCATCCCTCACATGACCAGCGCCCAGGGCGAAATTATCTACTCCCTGGTCAGAAACAGTAATATCAGTAATATCCTTGAACTTGGTTTTGCCCATGGTGTTTCCACCTGTTATATGGCTGCAGCGTTACAAGCAAAGGGTGGCGGAAAGATAATGACGATTGATCGTATGCAGGCCAAAGAAAGAGAGCCGAGCATCCATGATTTGCTCGAAAAAACGAAGCTGGATAAGTATATTGACATAATTTTTGCCAATAAAACCTACAATTGGGAATTGATGAAGCTGATTGAAGAAAACACTAAAGACGGTGTGTGCCAGCCGCAATTCGATTTTTGTTTTCTTGACGGTGCTCACAATTTTGAAATAGACTGCGCGGCTTTCTTCCTGGCCGATAAGCTTTTAAAACCAGGCGCATATTTATTGCTGGATGATTTGTTTTGGACCTATGATAGCAGCCCCAGCCTGAAAAATACTGATTTTGTTAGGCAGATGGATGATGAGGAAAGAAATATACCTCACATAAAAAAGTTATTTGACCTGGTAATTATGCAGCATCCCGATTATACCGATTTTAAAGTAGAGGGAGAATGGGCCTGGGCCAGAAAAAAACCTGGTGCAAAGGATGCTTCGGCCAAAATAAACCTGGAAGAGATTTACGGAAATGCGTCTGTCGGGTCCATCCTGAAAAATGCATTCAAAAAATTAAAAACCAGGAAAGCATACCACTAAAAAGCGGAAGAATAAATATATGATCGCCGCGGTTTTCTGTACGGAATCCGCGGCGATCATTCTTTTATACTGTCTTTATTTTCCTGTTCCAGATAATTTTTCAGTCCGGTGCCAATAAGGTAGGTCCAGCCT
>DASZWG010000467.1:0-3375 GCA_035546675.1 Mucilaginibacter sp.
ATAGGGCAAGCGCAATATGGCATAACGGATATTGAATCTTACTTTATGCCCAATATACGGCTACAATATAACGAGAATAGTGGAGGCCCCGAAAGCGTACACGTGTATCTGAGCAGCACTGGCTGGCCGGTTAGCATCACCGAAATAAAGGTTTTGGAAGGGGATGTTAACATCACTAATCCTTTACCAGCATATCTCAAACAATATAAGTATAATGGTATGGGGACTCCCTTCGTTATAACTGGTACGCGAAAAAACGGGCAGGACTTCAAATTAAGCCTTTCCCTAACTGATACACTTAACCGCGTACAACGTTATGAATTGGACGCCATAGGGAATAAATTGGTTTTGAACCGTTTAAAATAATTCAGATCAGAAATTTCACCAGACAAGACATATATGCAAAAAAAAAATAATCCTGCTAATTGGCTTTTCTGTCACCTCTTTTTTAGTATACGCCCAAGTTCCGGGTTCAGCGATCGACGCACTGCATTACAGCTTTAACATCCGGCTTAACGATCAGAACGATACTATCAAAGGCACCACAGCGATCTCTGTTAAATTTCTGAAGGATGCCGGAGGGTTCGACGTCGACCTGGTGAAAACTAAAAGCACCGGCAAAGGGATGTTGGTAAGCAGCGTGACGGAAAACGGCTCCCCGGTTCAGTTCAAACAGGACAGCGACGACGTGGAGATCATGAGTCCGGCTAAAATAGGCACTGAGCATACCTATGCCATCGTTTACCAGGGGATACCCGCCGACGGGCTGATCATTTCGACCAATAAATTCGGGCACCGTACTTTTTTTGGCGATAATTGGCCCAACCGGGCGCACAACTGGCTGCCCTGTGTGGATAACCCGGCCGATAAAGCGACGGTCGATTTTATAGTAACCGCGCCCGGGCACTATGATGTGGTTTCGAACGGCCTGAAAATAAGCGAGACAAAATTACCGGGCGACCTGAAGGAGACCCACTGGCAGGAACATGCCCCGCTCCCAACCAAGGTTATGGTGATCGGCGTTGCCGACTTTGCCATCGACCATCCGGGCGATGTTGACAGCATACCGGTTTACACTTATGTTTTCCCCGAAAATAAGGAGGTCGGCTTTAACAGCTATGCTGTTGCAAAAGAGATACTGGCCTATTACATCGGCAAGATAGGCCCCTATGCTTATGAAAAGCTGGCCAATGTGCAGTCCAAAACCATATTCGGCGGGATGGAAAATGCGAGCTGTATTTTTTATTTCGAGAACTCGGTCGGCGACAGGGGCATAGAAGAACTGATGGCTCACGAGATAGCGCACCAGTGGTTCGGCGATGCGGCAAGCGAAAAGAGCTTTGCGCATCTTTGGCTGAGCGAAGGCTTTGCAACCTTTATGACCAATGTTTACCTGGAGCATAAATACGGAGAAGATATCATGAAGCAACGGCTTGAGGGCGACCGCAAAACAGTGCTCAATTTTGAAAAACGCCGTCACACCCCGGTGGTAGATACCGCGGTAAAAAGTCATTACATGCAATTGCTGAACGCCAACAGCTACCAGAAAGGCGGCTGGATATTGCAGATGCTTCGCCTCAAGCTGGGCGAAGAAGCTTTCTGGAAAGGCATCAGGAACTATTATGCCAGGTACGACGGCAGCAATGCTGACACCGAGGATCTTCGTAAAATGCTGGAACAAGCCAGCGGCCAGGATTTGGGACAGTTTTTCAAACAATGGCTCTATACCCCCGGTACGCCAAAATTGGAGATCACCTGGAAATACGATGCAGCAAAAAAACAGGCTGACCTGACCATTACGCAAAAACAGGAAAACCTGTTTGACGTTCCGCTTCAAATTTCAATAGACGGTAAACTTCATACCATAGCCATTAAAGACAAGGTCACTAAGGTATCGTTGCCGGCTGCGAACGAACCCAACTCCGTCGTCGCCGACCCCGATACAGCATTACTGGCCGCTATCGAATTAACCAAAGCGAACTAATATAGTTCCGGTTATAGGGCAAATGCCGGCATATTGTTTGGTGTAAAAATAAATGCCAAAACAATATACTTTTCGGCGGGTTGTTACGTTTTAATGTAAACCAATTAGATAACCGGTATCTTCCCCTGGATATCTTTTCGCTAACCTTTAAACACATTACAGCCATGCTAAGGTCTTATCAGTCCATTTATGTAACGTTTTACAGGTGGATGTACAAAAACTTCGGACAGGGCAAACTGCCCCAATTCAAATCATTATTCAATGTGAGTTTTTTGCTGATCGTGCTGCTGACCATGGCGTTGTTAACGACGCAATTATTGCTTCGCAGCGGCCTGATCAGGGTGAATGCCTATACGGATATGTCGGTGATAGCGGGTGTGCTGTTTTTCATATTTCTGAACCACCTGATATTGCTCAATAACCGCTGGCTTAAGAAGATCAACCTGAAAATGGCCCGGTTAAGCCGTCACAACCCGGATACCTGGGCCGTCGTGGTGCTGATACAAGTGATCATTATTTGCGGATTCCTGCTTTTTACGATACAATAGCTCCGGTAGGCTGCTGTTCGAAAATTCTGCTTATCTTACGCCCTGGTTAAGCTTTATCACGGTGTTGGTTAAAACTTTCGGCAGCGCAGTTTACGGTATACAGGCTACTACGATAACGGTTGAGGTGAATATCGCAGCCGGTACGAAGTATTTTATTGTTGGAT
Organism: Mucilaginibacter sp.; assembly: GCA_035546675.1. Lineage (GTDB taxonomy): Bacteria > Bacteroidota > Bacteroidia > Sphingobacteriales > Sphingobacteriaceae > Mucilaginibacter. The sequence continues at coordinate 2,697 of DASZWG010000467.1, forward strand.
TGCCGGATAACGCGATCAAGGAAAGCTATTTCAGGACCGAATCCGCGTTGAAGAATTGTGATTTTCGTATGCCGAGGCAGCAGGTTGTGGTGAACATGGCCCCTGCCGATATCCGCAAAGAAGGTTCGGCTTATGACCTGACCATCGCAACCGGAGTTTTGGCCGCCTCGGGCCAGATCGAATCCGAAAACCTGGATAAATACATCATCATGGGCGAGCTTTCGCTCGACGGTGGCTTGCAGCCGATCAGGGGCGCGTTACCCATTGCTATACAGGCCCGTAAAGAAGGTTTCAAAGGATTTATCCTGCCGAAACAAAATGCGCGCGAGGCCGCCATTGTGAACGAACTGGAAGTTTACGGCGTTGAAAGCATTACCGAAGTGGCGCAGTTTTTTAACGGGGAAATTCAGCTTAAACAGGAGATCGTCAATACGCGGGAAGAGTTCTTCAACAGCCTCAGCAATTACGACAGCGATTTCAGCGAAGTAAAGGGCCAGGAAAATATCAAACGGGCGCTTGAGATCGCAGCGGCGGGCGGCCACAACGTAATTTTGATCGGTCCGCCGGGCGCCGGAAAAACCATGCTTGCCCGGCGCTTACCTTCTATCCTGCCGCCGCTTACGCTGCACGAATCGCTCGAAACCACCAAAATACATTCTGTTGCCGGTAAGCTGACCTT
>DASZWG010000468.1:0-7946 GCA_035546675.1 Mucilaginibacter sp.
GCATTTGTACCTATCACCTGGCCAGGGTGGAAGGCAGGCCTAAACTAAAGACGGTTGCTTTTGTTCGCGTTATGACATTCCTGTGCCTGATCATCAGTATTGTACAGATCGTGGTCGGAACGGAGGTTCGGGAACAGATAGATGCTGTATCCGAAAGGCTGAGCGGCTATCGCAACGGGTGGGTCAACAGTGTCGGGCAGATATTTCCTGAGCATCGCGATACAGCTATTCTTGTGCTGTTTGCTAACCTGGTGCTGTATGCGCTTGTCCGCAAATATTTCAGCCGGCATTCCCTGCAACAGCAGATCATGAGCTTTGCTTTCCTCATCATCATGCTGCAGATCGTAACCGGCATCATCCTGTCTTATCTCTCGCTTCCGCCTTATGCGCAGGCATCGCACATCGTACTGGCCAGCCTTATGTTCGGTGCACAGTTTTATTTGCTGCTCAACCTTTACAGGTCGGCCAAACCCTCGGAGGTACACAGATGAAGTGGAAGGATTTTTCAAAGCTCATCAAATTCCGCCTTACCTTCCTGGTGGTATTTTCGGCTTCCGTAGCGTTCCTGATCGGGAGTAAGGCCAAAGGCGGCCCCATAAACTGGCAGCACTGGGCGATGTTAGTTGTCGGCGGTTTCCTGGTTACAGGGGCAGCCAATAGCTTTAACGAGATCATTGAAAAGGACCTGGACAAGCTGATGAAGCGCACGAAGGACCGCCCGATCCCGGCAGGCCACATGACAACGGGCCAGGCGCTTATCCTGGGGGTACTGATGGCTATGGGGGGTACTTACCTGCTGGGCAGCCTTAACCTCACCGCCGGGTTATTATCGGTATTTTCGATTTTATTTTACGCTTTTGCTTATACTCCTTTAAAAAGGATATCTCCTGTTGCGGTTTTTATTGGCGCTATCCCCGGCGCTTTACCACCGCTCATCGGTTATGTAGCGGGCTACGGCACTATAGACGAAATCGCACTTATTGTTTTTGGTATACAATTCGTTTGGCAATTCCCGCATTTTTGGTCCATTGCCTGGGTGCTGGATGATGATTATAAACTGGCGGGTTTCAGGCTGTTGCCTACAGGTAAACGCGATACCGGCAGCGCCGTACTGACTTTTATCACAGCTCTGGTACTGGTCCCGGTAAGTTTACTGCCAACCATTTATCATTATGGAGGTTACTGGGTAGGCGGTGTGTCATTAGTTTGCAGTTTAGTATTTTTGTACCTCGCTTTGATGCTTTTGCTCAGGCGGGATATACTATCGGCACGACAGCTCATGTTCGGCTCTTTTTTTTATCTGCCGGTAGTGCAATTAATGTTTTTGTTTGATTTTTTAGGAAAGTGAAATGATGGCTCAAATACAACAGGAAAAAGACAGGTACAACCTGGCGCCCAAAAAATTTAATATGTGGTTATTTATTTTTACCTCATTTATGTTTTTTGCGGCGCTTACCAGCGGCTTTATCGTATATGTAGGCGGTAAAGGCCATGCGCTCAATGTTACCCTGCCGCGGGCGTTTATTTACAGCACCTCGGCGATTGTTATCAGCAGCATTACGATGTTCCTGTCGTCAAGAGCTGCAAAAAGATCTCAGTTTACCCGTCAACGCCTTTTTTTGTGGTTTACAACAGCCCTTGGGATATTATTTTTCTTCATACAATTATATGGCTGGTACATACTCACCTATAAAATGGGTATTTACTTTGTCAATCCTAATGCTTCCCGGTCGTTCATTTTTGTATTTACCGGAATGCACCTGCTGCACATTATAGCAGGTATCATCTTATTGCTGAGCACCTTATTCAGCACTTACAGGAACAAACCACAGGCAATAAATCTCTATAAGATGGAAATGACCTCAATATTTTGGCATTTTGTCGATATAATATGGATTTATTTATATGTTTTTTTACTTTTGAACCAGAATTAATAACCCATCAATCCAGTACAAATGAGTACGACAGTATCACAAATTGACGAGGTAAAAACCACACCCTGGGCGGGGGGCAGATCGCCGTTTGCCGTTGAATACGGTAAAATGATGATGTGGTTTTTCCTGCTATCGGATGCATTCACATTTTCGTCCTTACTAATATCCTACGGTGCTTTGCGTTTCAGTTCGACCGCCTGGCCCGCAGCTGACAAGGTGTTTGAGGCTTTCCCTTATGTAAGCGAGCACGCACCACTGGTATTTGTGGGCTTAATGACCTTTATTCTCATCATGAGTTCGGTTACCATGGTACTGGCTGTTGAGGCCGGGCACCGCGGTGCAAAGAAGGAAGTGGTGTGGTGGATGATCGGCACGATCATCGGCGGGTTGATGTTTTTAAGCTGCCAGGCCCTGGAATGGACACACTTACATGGCGAGGGCTTTTGGTGGGGGCATGTACCTACAACTGATGTACTGAAAACGCTGTATGCCCAACCGCTGCCTTCTGCGGCGGTGATGGCAACTTACGGGCACCAGTTCGCTAACCTGTTCTTTACCATAACAGGCTTTCACGGGTTCCACGTATTCAGCGGTGTGATCATCAACATCATTATTACGATCAATGTGCTGGCGGGTACTTACGAGAAGCGCGGCAGCTACCTGATGATTGAAAAGGTAGGTCTTTACTGGCACTTTGTGGATTTGGTTTGGGTATTCGTGTTCACTTTCTTCTATTTAGTTTAAAAAGCAAACTTTATGTCGTCAGAACATTCAGATACAGTAAGCGCGCATGCCGAAGAGCATGAGGGCATGAACAAGAAAAGAATATGGAATGTCTTTTATGTATTAGTGGTAGTAACTTCCATTGAGTTTTTGATAGCACTTTACCTGGTGCCACACGGAATTCTCAAAGTTAATGTTGCTAACCCGCTATACATCGTTCTCACCTTAGTGAAAGCTTTCTTTATTGTCGGATATTTCATGCACCTCAAATTCGAACGGCCGGGCCTGATCTTCGCTATCGTTATCCCGGTTTTATTTCTTATCGGGTTGATCCTGGTGCTTACCAATGAGAGCCACCACTGGATCTTCCTGAGGTCGTAATGAAGATTGTTACTATCTTAAAAAAAATTCTGATCCTGGTATTCATACTGCTGATACCAGGATTTTTATATTATTTACTGGTCGAAAAGGGCAAAAACAGGTATCACCGTTTGCCGGTATACGGTCCGAAGGAACTAGCCAAAACCACGCATAAGGTAAAAGGGAAAGAAGTTCCGGATACCATTTACCATACACTGGATGATTTCCACCTGGTCGACCAGGACGGCAAGCCGGTATCGCTTGAGAACTTTAAGGACAAGATATTTGTAGCCGACCTTTTTTATACCCATTGCCCCGACGTATGCGGGGTAATGAACGGATATATGGATAGCCTGGCCCGGAATTATAAAGGCAATCAAATGGTTGATTTTGTTTCGATAACAGTCGACCCGCAAAGGGATACCCCATCTGTTTTGAAAACATACAGCAAAAATTTCAGTGCATTCGGACCTGAGTGGATGTTCCTGACCGGCGATACGTCGGCCATATATCACCTGGCTCGTCAGGGTTTTTTGGTTAACGCGCTGGATGAAGGCAACGGAAACTTTATTTACGCCGATAAGATGATGCTGATCGATTCGCATAAACGCATAAGGGGATATTATTCGGGTGCTTCATTTACCGATGTAACCCGCCTGAACGATGAGATCAAAGTGCTGATCAGTGAAGAATTGCTGGATAAGGATGAACCTCTGTACTAATAAAAATGACTGATAAATTTATATTCCGATTTGTTGCTGCGATATCCGCGTTTGTGTTTATAGTAGTGATCGTGCTCAACAAGCGCCTGATACCGGCGCCGGCCGAAATACCGCATTTTGTACGGTACCTGCCAAAGCTGAACGCCTTGCTGAATGGGACATGCAGTATCCTGCTGCTTATCTCGCTGTATTTTATTAAACAGCGAAACATTACAATGCACAAAAGGATCAATATACTGACCTTTTGCCTTTCGTCACTTTTCCTGGTATCCTATATCCTGTTTCATTACCTGATGCCCGAGACGATATACGGAGATATCAATGGCGACGGGATATTATCTGCGGCCGAAAGCGCCACTGTCGGCTCGGTCCGTACCATTTACCTGGTTATTCTTACTTCGCATATCATACTTGCTGCAGGCGTTTTGCCGCTTATACTGCTGAGTTTTTACCGCGGTTTACAAATGCAGGTACAAAAACATAAGAAACTGGTGCGCTGGACGTTCCCTATATGGTTATACGTTACGGTAACAGGCGTGATCGTTTATATCATGGTGTCGCCTTATTATCACTTTTAATAGGGAAAACAGTTGTTATCGTAAATAATTTATGCGTAATTTTGCGCTATGAAAAGCATTAAATTAATCTTGGTTCTTTTTGCTTTCAGCCTGTTAACACTCGGCTCTTTGCCCGTAAAGGCACAATGCTCCTTATGCTCAAGCGCCGTGGAATCGAATACAGCCAATGGCGGAAAAACCTCAAATGGCCTCAATCACGGGATTGTCTACCTCCTGTCAGCGCCATACGTTGCCATTGCTGCGATCGGACTGGTTTGGTACAAAAAGTATCGCCGTAAAGACGTTGATCTGAATGTACCTCACGATAAGCTGAACCTGAACTGATCAGCTATTTCAGCAGACTGCGATCATACACAAAACTTTTGTATCAGTTTTAATTTAGAGAATAAAATGCTGATATTCACATCGCTGTATTAGTTATATCCATTTACCGACCGGATAGAAATGAGAATATACCCCGAAACGTTCACTTTTTTGCGGGAACTGGCCGAAAATAATAACCGTGAATGGTTTATGGCTCACAAAAAGATGCATGACGATGCAAAAGAAAACGTCATCGGATTTGCCGGGGAACTTATTAAAGAATTAAGCAGGGTAGACCCCTCGCTTGATCCCGGCCTCGATCCCAAGAAATGTGTGCTGCGTATTTATCGCGATATCCGGTTCAGCGCGGATAAAACTCCCTACAAAAACAATTTCGGTATCGGTAAGCTCAGCTCAGGGAAAAACATCATGCATGTAGGCTACTATATGCACATACAGCCAGGTTCTTCATTCATTGCCGGCGGTAGCTGGATGCCTGAAGCCGAACAGCTGAAAAAGATCCGCCAGGAGATAGATTACAATGCGGATAGCCTGAAGAAGATCATAGACGATCCGGAGTATAAGAAATTGTTCGGCGAGTTTCGCAACCAGGAGGAGAAGCTGAAGACCGTTCCGCAGGGTTACAGTCCGGATAATGAAAATATTGAATTGCTGAAGCTGAAAAGCTTTGTAGCATGGCATGGGATGACAGATGAGGAGATGATGCAGGAAGGTGTGGCCACGCGCATCGCAGCAATATGCAGCAAGATATACCCGCTAAATGTGTTTTTAGAAAATGCTACAGCCTGATCATTTTAAATTAATCATACCATGAAAATAAAGTATTACATCGTTGCCGGAGTCATGTGTGCAACATTACACTCGTGTGTTATCCTTTCCCCTAAAAAATATAAATCGCTTTTAGCCGAACGTGATTCGTTAACCAACCGGACGACGAGCCTCGAAGCTGAGCTGGCAAGTCTCCAGGCCGATACTGCGCGCCTGCACCACCAGCTCGCCGACCTACAGAGCAGCTATAATGCGCTGAACAGTAATTACAACAAGCTGAACGATAATTACAGCAGCACAACCTCGAAAGTGAGTGAGCTTTCGTCCGATCTGCAAAAAAGAGAGGAACGGCTGAAAGAGGTTGAGGATGCGCTGAAGAGACGCGATGCAGCAACCGCGGCATTGAAGGATAAACTCCAGCAGGCTTTACTGGGTTTCCAGAACAGCGGGTTGTCTGTCGATATCCGGGACGGGAAAGTGTATGTATCGCTGGCTGATAAGCTACTGTTTCCGACGGGAAGCATCACCATTGACCAGCATGGCAAGGATGCACTGGTTCAACTGGCGGCTGTACTGAATAAGGAACCTGACATCAACATTGCGGTCGAAGGGCATACCGATATCAAAAAAGTGATCAACCTGGGGCAGATCAAAGATAACTGGGACCTGAGCGTGCTGCGTGCCACGTCGGTGGTAAGGTTCCTGACCGACCCGCCCCAGAATGTCGACCCTCACAGGCTCACCGCTACGGGCAAAAGCCAGTACCAGCCGGTCGATCCGGGTACGACGCCCGATGCCCTGGCGAAAAACCGGAGGATCGAGATCGTACTCTCGCCCAAACTGGACGAATTGTACAACCTGATCAAACAATGATCTAAAGCCCCTGAACAAGGGGCTTGTTTGTTTTGTTACCTCGATAAACCATTATGACATCGTACGCCATTATATCCGACATACATGGTAATTCGCTGGCTTTTGAAGCGATTTTGCAGGACATTAAAGCCCGGGGAATAGAAAAGATCATCAACCTGGGCGATCATTTTTTTGGTGCGCTCGAACCTGAGTTTGTGGCTGATATGCTGCGACAGCATGACATGCTATGCATCAGCGGAAATACCGACAGGGAAATTCTGCAAAGTATTGACGGCGATTTTACTAAAGAGGGCATGGACAGGGTGAAAGCCCATCTGTCCGGCGAAAGCATCGGCTGGCTTCGTAAACTGCCGAAGACCGCCACACTGGATGACCTGTTCTTTATCTGTCATGGTACGCCCGAGAGCGATGATGAATATCTGCTGGAAGACGTAACGGCTGAAGGTGTTTTTGTGTATAATGATGATATACTTGTCGCAAGAACTGCGCATATCAAAGAGCGCATTATCCTGTGCGGACATTCGCACGTGAACCGGGTAGTATATCTTTCGAACGACAAGATCATTCTTAATCCCGGAAGCGTAGGGTTGCCGGCTTACCTGGGCAATGGCGAGCATCGCTTTGCTATGGAATCGAATACGCCTCATGCCAAATATGCGGTTGTGCATGCTGATGGAAACAACATAAATATCGAGCAGGTGCTTTGCACCTACAACTGGCATAAGGCATCAGAAAATGCAAGAAAAAACGGTAACGAAAAGTGGGCGAAATACCTGCTTTACGGCCGAATGCCGAAAGATATGCGAGTTTAATGAAGGCAGAGGTCGGGTATCCGAAGTCGGATATTAGGTATTCTCTGATCTCTGATTTCAGATATCGTCTACCGTTTCCATTAATGTGTGAAACAGCGCAAATCGCTCTTCAAACTGTTTATTGTGGGCGTCGTGCAGCTTTTCAAGGTGTTTGTAATAGAAATCGCTGTAGCGCTCTATTTTATCGGTCATATACTGGATACAGTAGGTGATACCTTCGTTGGGCGAGTCGAGCACCGTTAAGGCTTTATAGCTGTCAAAATCGCCCGTAGCCATAACCCCGGCAATGTGGTTTGACTTGATCCACGCCAGCCACTCATCGGCAATAGCCTCGTCTATTATAAAAGTCTCGTTGTAAACTAACATCGGGTAAAGGTAATGATTTAGCGTTAAGACGCATCGGGTTTATCGCCGCGCAGTATCCTGAAGCGTTTGCGCGCCTCGTTGATCCACAGGCTGCCGGGATAATCGGTTATGATCTTGCGGTAATAGGCTTTGGCCATTTCTTTATCGTTAAGCTGGTTTTCGTAAATATCACCCAGCATAAAAACAGCATCGTCGGCCCATAAGTTGTTCGGATGTGCTTCGACTATCTTTTTCAGCAGCGTAACGGCGTCGGTATAATTCTTTTCCTGTATGCGGATGCGCGCCTTGGCCATCAATATATCGTCAAAGAGCGAATTGTTGGGATATTTGGCATCAATGCTGTCGAGGATAGCAACTGCCTGGTCGGGCCGTTCGGCAAATATCTGCAGGTCGGCGCGGGCATACATTTTGAGTGCATTCCCGGTCGAATCGGCGGCCAGGTTATCGGTAATGAGCAGCGACAGGTTCAGCGCATCATTAGCGATC
>DASZWG010000469.1:0-6700 GCA_035546675.1 Mucilaginibacter sp.
TAACGCGCATCCCGCCAAAGCCTTGTACCACTGCCATCCAGGTTCCTGCCATCGAGGTAATGTGACAGCCGTCCTCGGTATCATTGTTATAATCGTCCAGGTCGAGGCGCGAGGTGCGCAGGTAGAATTCATAAGCCCGTGCCTCATCCCCGAGTTTCGCCGCTATCACAGCATGTACGCATGGCGACAAAGACGATTCGTGAACGGTACGCGGCTCGTAAAAGTCATAATTGCGGCGTATGGTTTCGGTATCGTATTTATCTTCAAAGAAGTAAAGCCCCTGCAATACATCCGCCTGCTTGATATAGCACGAACGTAATATCCTGTCCCAGCTCCATTTCTGGTTGATGGGCCGCTCACTGTCCGGCAGATCTTTTACCGGTATTTGTTCCTTATCCATGTACCCGTCCTGCTGCAGGAAAATGTCAAGGTCTTTCTCATACGGGTAATACATATTGTTAATAACGTCGCGGAACCGTGCTGTTTCCTTCGCTTCGTCATAGCTTATTTTCGAAACCAGCGCCTGGTATTTTTGCGGATCGGCAGCCTTCACCTTTCCGGCCACGTCCATCGCATACTGCATACACCATACCGCGATGGTATTGGTATACCAGTTGTTGTTTACGTTGTTCTCGTACTCGTTCGGCCCGGTTACACCCAGTATCACATATTTTTGCTTTTCGCCCGACCAGTTTACCCGCTGCGACCAGAAGCGCGCTATGGCGATCAGTACTTCCAGGCCGTGATCGATTAAATATTGCTCATCGCCAGTATAGCGTACATAATTGAAAATGGCGTAAGCGATGGCCCCGTTACGATGTATCTCCTCGAAAGTGATCTCCCACTCATTGTGCGATTCGGTGCCGTCCATCGTCACCATGGGATACAATGCCGCCCCGCCGCTGAAACCGAGCAATTGCGCGTTTTCAATAGCCTTTCCCAATTGTTTATACCTGTACAGCAACAGGTTGCGTGTCACCTTTTGTTCGGCGGTGGCGAGGTAAAAAGGCACGCAATAGGCTTCGGTATCCCAATAGGTCGAACCGCCGTATTTTTCGCCGGTAAAGCCTTTTGGGCCGATATTCAGGCGGTCGTCCTCGCCGGTGTAAGTCTGATTGAGCTGAAAAATATTGAAACGAATGCCCTGCTGCGCCGAGGCATCGCCTTCGATAATGATATCGTTTTGCTGCCATTTCTTTTCCCACGCGGCAGCCTGTTCGGCCAGCATCGTATCAAAACCTTTAGAGCTGATCGTGTTCAGCGTAGTTTTCAGCACTTCGGCCAATACGCCTGCCGGGTAATTTTGCGATGAAATGTTGGCCGCGTATTTAATAAGCGTTACTGGTTGTCCCGCTGTCGCATTCACCCTGATAGCCGATGCGATATATTTGTCCTTTTCGGTGTTTTTGATTTCCGCATCATCCCGGCTGACCGTAAATTGCTGACCCGTAGCGACTTCGAAACCGGTCTTCCTGGTGCGCATCTGGACATATCCGCCCCCTTCCCATGTGCCCTTTTCAACTTCATCCCAAAACTTCTCGTCGTAATTGGAGTCCTTGTTTACCACGTCACCGTTAACGAAAGGCGTGATCGTCATTTCGCCGCTGTAATTAACCGGCATTATAGTATATTTTATCGCTCCGGTCTCGTCGTCTGCTATGCTGCAAAAGCGGATCGCCTCTACGCTTATTTCTTTTCCACCTGCGGTCGTTGCCCGGAAGGTTCTTTTCAGGCAGCCTTCCTTCATATTCAGTTCGCGCCTGAATTCGATTACCTCACATTTGGCCAGGTCGAGTTGTTCATCACCGATCATCACACCGATCCCTATCCAGTTAGCAGCATTGATCACTTTGGCAAAATATTCCGGGTAGCCGTTCTTCCACCAGCCCACGCGCGTTTTATCGGGATAGTAAACGCCCGCAACATAGTTTCCCGGCAGGGTTTCGCCGCTATAGGCTTCCTCGAAATTGCCGCGCTGCCCCATGCGGCCGTTGCCCAGGCTGAATATGCTTTCTGATATGGTATTGTATGCGGGGTTAAATCCTTCTTCTATAATTTTCCACTCGTCAACCTTAATGTAATCCTTCATGAATGATGATATGTTGTTCCTTGTAATGATGTCAAACTGTTATGCTTTCAAGCGTTTTCAGCTTTTCAAGCGTCATTTCGCGTAAGCCGGGCACGACTAGGTCGGCCTCTGTCAGCACCTGCGGCGAACCAATGCCAACTGCCTTCATGCCGCCTGCATGCGCCGCTTCCACGCCTGCTATCGCATCTTCAAAAACCACGCAATTGGCGGGCGGTATATTTAATTCTTCGGCCCCCTTCAGAAAAACTTCGGGGTCGGGTTTGGGTTTGCTGACCTTATTTCCGTCGATCACGACGTCAAACAAATGGTCGATACCCGTTTTCTGTAAAATGGTCATGGAGTTTTTGCTGGCCGATCCGAGAGCGGTTTTTATTCCCGCTTTTTTGCACGATTCAACAAACTCGCGGGCGCCCGGCAGCACCTCTCCCGGCTTCATCCCGCTGATCATTTCCACATACCAGACGTTTTTGCGTGCGGCAAGCTCTTCTTTTTCGGCCTCTGTTCTGGTGATGCCGCCCCACTGCAGGATCAGGTCGAGCGAACGCATACGGCTCACTCCCTTCAACTGCTCGTTATCTTTTTCGGTAAGATCAAATCCCAGTTCGTTCGCCAAACGCTTCCAGGCCTTGTAGTGGTAAACTGCGGTATCAACGATCACCCCGTCGAGGTCAAAAATGCAAGCTCTTATCGTACTCATGCTATCTTCACAGGCCAGAAAAGGGCATTTTAAGTCCCTGATATTCCGGCACTAAATATATTTATTAATGGGTATTATTCGGTATTAATTCTAAAACTAATGTGGCCTTTGCGGGTACGGTCAGTTTTGAAAGATCAACCGTTTCGCCGGTAATGATATTTCTTGCTTTCAATGTGCCGTTGATGCGTTCGGAATAACGGCCGGTTGCGACCGTTTGTTCTTTTTCATTCCCGTTGTAAACCACCATCACGGTTTTCCGGCTGTCGTACCTGAAATATACGTACACGCCATCCTGCGGCACATACTGCATCATTTTCCCGGTTTGCAGCGCGGGCGTGTTTTCGCGGTAGCGGGCCAGCGTACGTACATAATTAAAAGCATCGTTCTCCTCTTTTGTTCTGCCTGCGGCCGTGAATTTATTGTCTTTATCGCCGGGCCATCCGCCGGGGAAATCCGAACGAACCAGGCCGTCGGGGTTCGAAAAATTCTTCATCAGTATCTCGTCGCCGTAGTACATTTCCGGCACGCCGCGCATCGTCATCAGCATGGCCATGGCCGATTTATATTTGGTGATGTCCTCGCCTACCATCGACAGAAGCCGGCTCATGTCGTGATTATCCAGGAAGATGGTGTTTTTGGTCACATCCTTATAGAGAAAATCCTCGGATACAATAGAATATAAACGGTTCACGCCGTCCATCCATCCTAAATGCCCGTTCAATGCTTCGTAAACCGCATCCTTCCAGGCGCCGTCGGTAACGCCCGGCAAATGGGTGTCCATGCCGCGGTTAACCGTATTCCCCTCGGTAAAATAAGCCTGAACGACAGGAATCGACGTCAGCACTTCGCCAAAAATGGTCAGGTGCGGAAACTCGGCCCTCACCTCCTGCGCCCATTTGGCCATGTACGCCGGATCGTTATAGGGATAAGTATCCAGGCGCAAACCATCCACCCCTGCGTACTCGATCCACCAGATATGATTCTGCGTCAGGTAATTCTCGACATAAGGGTTATTCTCGTTCATATCGGCCATCCGGTGGTCGAACCAGCCGTCGAGCATCTGTTTGCGGTCGGCAGCCGAACCGTGCGGATCCATCACAGCCTCGTACCTGAAGTTGGATTTGGTGTATTCCGGCCACTGGTGCACCCAGCTTTTCATCGGCATATCCTGTATCAGATAACCTTCGGTACCCATGTGGTTATGCACAATATCCATCACCACTTTCATGCCCATGGCGTGACATTTATCAACGAACTTTTTATACAAGGCGTTGGTGCCGTAACGCGGGTCGATCTTATAATGCTCGGTAACCGCATAGCCATGATACGATGCCTGCGGCTCGTCGTTCTCAACCGCCGGGGTAAGCCAGATGGCGGTTACGCCCAGGTCCTTCAGGTAATCCAGGTGGTCCATTATGCCCTGTATATCACCGCCGTGGCGGCTGAACATTTTGCTGCGGTCGACCGACATTTCGCGCATCCCTTTTACCGAATCGTTCGACGGATCGCCGTTGGCAAAGCGGTCGGGCATCAGCAGGTAGATGAGGTCCTTATCGGTTACGCCCTGTATACGGTTGGGCGAATTGTTGCGCTTATTCAGCGTATATCGATACGTCAGCACCTTCTCCCCCGCCTTCAAAAATTTGATCGGGAACGTTCCCGGAACTGCCGAAGAAAAAATGCGCAGGTCGATGAATAAATAATTCGGATTTTCAACCTTGTGAACAGCCATCACCTTCACACCGGGATAGCGTAACTGTACTTTGCGGGCGGCGATATCCTTGCCGTGAACAAGCAATTGCAGGTTGGGATCGTGCATGCCAACCCACCACGACATGGGTTCGACGCGGTCGAGCGCGGGCACCTGGGCCGATACGCCCAATGCCATCAGCAGGCAGCAGACAGCAGATAATAAAAATTTTTTCATACCAGGTTTATAAGAGGAAAACATCCAAAGACCGCAAAAAGGCAGTCTGCCAAAAGGCGTTTCAAATTTAAAATAAAAATAATTCCCTGTGAGAAAAAGAAAAAATGTTTGGGGCAGAGACAAAGTTGATGAAGGTGGCAGATAAAAATTATTTGAAAATAAATTTGCGTAACCCGGAAGTTACATATAAGTTTACGTAACTAAAAAGTTACGCATTTATGCAAAGAGACCTCGTTGTCAAATGGTTTTTTAATCATCCTCCCGAAAAAGTATGGGAATGCCTTGCCGATCCTGAACTGGTAAACCAATGGCTGATGAAAAATGATTTTCTGCCTGTTGTGGGACATAAATTTCAGTTCCACAGCAAACCGCTGCCCAAAATGGGGTGGGACGGTATTGTTTACTGCGAGGTGCTTGAGGTGATCCCGAATGAGAAACTGGTGTATACCTGGAAAGGCGGCCCCAAACCCGGCGTGATCAACCTGGATACCATACTGGTATGGACGCTGACGCCCGAAAACGGAGGAACGCGCTTAGTGCTGGAGCACAAAGGCTTTAAGGGCTGGAAAAATATTGTAGCCAGCATTTTTATGGAAAACGGCTGGAAAAAAGGTATTCCGCGCCGTTTTGGTCAAATTTTAGATAATTACATACATGGCACGACTGAACACGGACCCCTTCCAGGCGATTGCGGACACTAATCGCCGGCAGATACTGATGCTGCTTACCAATAAAAGGCTGCCCATCAATTCGCTGGCCGATCATTTCGATATCAGCAGACCGGCCGTATCCAAGCATATTAAGGTATTGCAGGAAAACGGCTTTATCAGCATTACTGAAGAGGGCCGCGAACGCTACTGTGAGCTTAACCCGCTCGGCTTCGACGAAGTGAAACAGTGGATCACCTTCTTTGAGCAGTTCTGGAAGGAGAAGCTGCAAAACCTCGGGAATTTATTGGATAAACGTGCTTCAAAACAATAAAAACAGATAACCATCAAACAACACAACAATGAAAGCGATATCGATCATTTCCATCCCCGTGAGCGACCAGCAGGCGGCTAAGGAATTTTACCTGGAATTAGGCTTCAAATTATTAGCCGAAGCACCCTTTGACACCCACAAATGGATCCAGCTGGCTTTGCCGGGGCAGGAATCCGTCTCGATCACCTTAGTTACCTGGTTCCCGAACATGACGCCCGGTAGTGTTAACGGCTTTGTGATCACCACCGACAACCTGGATAAAGAGATTGAAGAACTGACCGCAAAGGGAATTGCTGTCGGTAAGGTGGACCAAACGCCCTGGGGCCGGTTCGCGGCCGTATCCGATCCGGACGGTAATAGGATGAGTTTACATCAGCGGTGAATTGTCTGGACCTGCCTGCCGGCAGGCTAAGATTCGCAGGATTAAAAGATAGTAGGACAGTACTTAACTGTCTGATCCTATCATCTTAAAATCTTATTAATCTTAGTCCAGACAATGCGCCAGGGATGGCAACGGATACCGGCCTCCGCGCCTAATGCCTTTGCAGGCGTATGAGTGAACAGCCCGCCCGGCGCCCAAATAACCCGTCCTCCTAATGGATGATGACGAAGAGATTGCCGCGCTTCGCTCGCAATGACATTTTAGTGGATTAACCCCTCCCTACCCTCCCAAAGGGAAGGAGTCACACAGCCCTATGCACAAAACGTTTAACGTATGACGTATAACGTAAAACCAAAAACCCGGGACATCACCCCTTAGTGTACGCAATGCATTTATGTAAGCCAAAAATGTCTCAAGAAATCCATTACACGAAGCCGAAAAATGCATAAAAAAAGCCGCTCAACCTGCGCTGAACTTCGTTCGAACCCGCAAAAAGTGTGAAAAAGTGTAAAAACAGCTCAAAAACTACTGGTTTTCTTGTAAGGCAAAATCATGGATAAGCTGCTGCAAATGACTGATTATCAAATAGTAAAAAGCCAAAATTCTTAGCGTGAATAAATGTCT
>DASZWG010000470.1:0-3579 GCA_035546675.1 Mucilaginibacter sp.
ACACGTTGATCAGCACCGCTACTACGGCCACCGTTCCGGCGCGGTTGTAGTAAGCGATCATGAAAACCAGTACCACCAGAAAGCCGATCACTGACGAAAGTAAACTGTCTTTAATAGCCTGCTGGCCCAGGGATGCGCCTACGGTAGCTTCGTCAACGATCACAGCCCGTGCCGGTAAACGTCCGGCTTTCAGTACATTGGCCAAATCTTGTGTGTCTTCCTGGGTAAAATTGCCCGATATAGACGATACGCCGCCCGATATCTCATTATCAACGCCCGGCGCCGAATAAACATTATCATCCAGTACAATGGCGATGGCGTCATGCTTGGGAGCAGCTTCTGCGGTTATTTGTTTCCACTTTTCCGCACCCTGTGAGTTCATGGTCATTTCCACTTCCCAACCACCTTTGGTCGGGTCGACCTCGCTGCGCGCATCGGTCACTACGTCTCCCTGTAACACGGGGCCATTGTCGGCACCTGACAGTTTCATGGCGTAAAGTTCGTACATCTTGGTCTTGGCCATAGGTTTTACACCCCACAGGAACTTAATGTTTTGCGGAATGCTGGCTTTTACATCAGGGCTGCGAAGATAGGCATCAATTTTAGCCGTATCCCGTGATAGTGCATGCCCCACGATAGGACCCGGATAGGGGCCCTGCTGGCCGTTATATGAACCATAGCTGGGTGTTAATATGGAGAACAACGGGTTCTGGATGGTCCTGCCGGCCAATCCGGACGTATCTTTGGCTGCACTCTTATTAACTTTATTTAAAAGTGCCAGGCCGCTTTGCTTGCCGGTATCCTTTTTGGCGACCGGCTGTGGCTTGGTTTTGGTTGAGTCTTTGGCTGCTGCCTTCAGCTTGGCGGCCAAAAGATTGTTGATATTATAAAGAATCGGGAAAGCCTCGGTGTTATCGTAAGTTTTATAGAACTCGAGTTTGGCCGTCCCCTGTAATAGTTTGCGAATACGGTCGGGTTCTTTGACGCCCGGTAACTCGATCAGTATTTCGTTTTTGCTATTCAATAATTGGATATTGGGCTGTGTTACACCAAACTGGTCGATACGCGTATTTAACACCGTATAGGTCTGTTGTACGGCAACATTAGCCTGATCCTTCAGAAACGCTTCAACTTCGCTGTTGGTAGCATCATATTTAATATGATCCTGGTTGTCCTTGGTCGAGAATATGGTGGCCAGTTTGCCGTTCGGGTCCAGCTTTTCGTACTCATTCACAAAAAGCGTAATGTAATCGCTTTGGCTGGTAATTGCGTCAGCATCTGCTTTATCGAGTGCCTGGTTAAAAAGCGGGTCAGGATTGTTGTTGGATAGGGTTTTTACTAATTGGCGCAGCGATACCTGCATGGTTACGCTCATACCGCCCTGGAGGTCGAGACCCAGCGCCAGCTCGTGGTTTTCGCAGTATTGATAGGTGTGCCCGAATATCGGATAAACCGGTTCCGTCGCTATCGAATCCAGGTAGGCCCTTTCCTTGGTTGTATCCCCCTTTGCATATGCTTTTGCATCATCCTGCACCTTTTTCACTACCCACGTGAACGAAAGCTGGTATAAGCACACGAGCGCCAAAAAAATGGCGAAAAATTTAACAACTCCTTTGCCTTGCATTGTAAATTATAGATATGTAATAAATCAGTTTATAAGCTTTTTAAACAAGACGGCAAATCTAATAAAATTTTATAAGCATAAAATTTTATATTGAAACAATTTGAAACAGCGATTGTTAGCGCTTTTCAAGCGTGATGAACGAATAGGGATATGGGTTCTTTTCATCGGGCTGGTGATCTGCCCGTGTGGTTTCTTTCCAGTTTTGATAGTCTATTTGCGGGAAAAAGGTATCTGCATAAAAATTATGGTGAATAATGGTCAGGTATATCCGGTCGGTTTTACCCATCGCCTGCCGGTATATCTCGGCGCCGCCGCCGATAAAGACTTCGCTTTCACCATCGCATAGCGCTATACCTTCGTCTATCGACTTCACAACATCGCAGCCGGGAATGGTGATATTTTGATGAGTCACAACAATGTTACGGCGATGGGGCAGGGGTTTGCCCACCGAATCGTAGGTTTTGCGGCCCATAATGATGCTGTGGCCTTTGGTTATATCCTTAAAGTGTTTCAGATCTGCCGGCATGTGCCAAAGCAACTGGTTGTTCTTACCAATGGCATTATTTTCGCCAACAGCTACGATGATGGATATGGTCATTATGTCATTAAGTCATTGCGTCATTGGGTCATTTAGCTTTCGATGGCTCAATTGCTATCGATCTTTTTCCCAATGGCCTTAATATAAATATTCAATTTCAGGTGAATTGTTTCAAGCTGATTCATCAATTCAGCATATCGCTGTTCCGGGATCAATTCCCGGTTTTTTGCTTTTCTGAGCCAGCCCTTTGTTTCAATGACAGAGCCTCTGCTGAAATAACAAAAGTTCTTGTTTTCTTTGTAATGATATCGCCCAAATCCTTCAGCAATATTTGACCCTATAGAATCTGCAGCATTTGATAATTGTTTTCCGAACCCGTCTCTCACAAAATAAGGCCACTCCATTACCATAAACCAAATTTGGTCACCAAATTTCTCGGCTAAAAGGTATACTTCTAAATCTTCTATCCGGTTCTCACTATAATAATAAGATCACTTTAGATATTTCAATGACTTAATGCCCCAATGACTTAATGACGGTTAAACTGCAACCACCCCCTTGATGTGCGGCCAGGGATCATAATTCTCCAGCGTGAAATCTTCGTACCTGAAACTGAAAATGTCTTTCACTCCCGGGTTGATCTTCATCGTTGGGAACTTCCGCGGTTCGCGGCTCAGTTGCAGATTGGCCTGTTCGATATGATTATTGTAAAGGTGAGCATCACCGAAGGTATGGATAAAGTCGCCGGGCTGAAGATCGCATACCTGCGCCATCATCATCGTCAGCAGCGCGTACGAAGCTATATTAAACGGTACGCCCAGGAAAATATCAGCGCTTCTTTGATATAGCTGACAAGAAAGTTTACCGTCGGCCACATAGAACTGGAAAAGGGTATGACAGGGTGGAAGGGCCATTTGATTTACATCCGCTACGTTCCACGCCGATACGATCATGCGCCGCGAGTCGGGGTTGGTTTTGATCTGGTTCACCACCTGGCTGATCTGGTCGATATGGCCGCCGCCGGGTGCAGGCCACGAACGCCACTGGTATCCGTATACCGGTCCCAGGTTGCCTTTTTCATCAGCCCATTCGTCCCAGATACGTACGCCGTTCTCCTTCAGGTAGGCGATATTGGTATCTCCTTTCAGGAACCAGATCAGTTCGTGTATGATCGATTTGAGATGAAGCTTTTTGGTGGTCACCAGCGGGAAACCCTCCTGCAGGTTAAAGCGCATCTGGTATCCGAACACGCTTAATGTGCCCGTTCCGGTGCGGTCGTGCTTTTGTGTGCCGGTTTCCAGCACATGCTTCATCAGATCGAGGTATTGTTTCATACTTACTTGCAGTAGTTGTAAAAGTTATAAAAGTCGAAGCCGTTTCTTCCGCAACCTTTTTAACCTTTCTAACTCCGTTAAAG
>DASZWG010000471.1:0-4094 GCA_035546675.1 Mucilaginibacter sp.
AAAGCCCAAAACTTGGCCTAAACATAACACGACGGTAAAACATACGTCAGCCAAAAAGAAGACGACCAAACCAACGGACAAGAAGAAAACAGATAAGCCTACACAGGTGATCATGTGAAGCTCAACCTGAAATAGTATCAATGAAAATGGATCAAAACAAACGGAGTATCCTGTCAAAGCTGAAATATCTTGCGACTTTCGTACTGATAATGGTATTAATGTGCATATCGCCGCATGCCTTTGCGCAAAGTGAACAACCGCGGAATCCGCCTCCTCCGCCGCCGCCTCCCGACGAGGTGCTGCGGAAGATCAACCCGTTTAAAAGGCACCACAAGGATACTGCGGATAAAAAAGCGGCAGACACATCAAAAAATGCGAATGTCAAGGCTTCGGGTCCTCCGGGACCACCGCCGCCGCCACCCAATCCGCTGAACCTGTTCAGGAAAAAGAAGAACAGGGATACAACCAAAAAGGATAATTAACAGGTAACTCCTATGGAGTTATATTTTATTTGTTTTATCGCTACAAACAGGGAGCTTCTGACGGAGCCCTTCGAATCAAAAAGTCCCGTCGGGACTGCCTGTCTGTAGAGAAATAAAAACGAGGCTTTGGCCCCATCGGGGCCTTCTGTTTTGTTATCCTATGCTGAACGACGCCGGTCAGGCATTGACGTATACCACCTGTTTGGTGTCAAAAAATTCTTCGCTGAAATAATCTTTAAGATGGAATAGCTGAACGGCAAGCCCCGATTCGGCTATTTCTTCCTGCAGGTCGCCCCCCTTCAGGTACAGGATTCCATTAGGCAACGTGTTACGCGATTGCTTGCTGAATTTATCCTTTACCCAGGGATAAAATTCTTTGAGCCGCGTTACCGCCCTGGATACGACGAAATCGAATTTGCCGGGCGCCTGTTCGGCACGGGTATGTTCGGCTGTTACATTTTCCAGGCCGATGGCTTTGGCCACCTCATTCACCACCATGATCTTTTTGCCGATCGAGTCGGCCAGGTAAAATTGCGTTTCCGGGAATAGGATAGCCAGCGGTATGCCCGGGAAGCCCCCACCTGTGCCTACATCCAGTACCCGCTCGCCGGGCAGGAAGGATATTACTTTGGCGATGCCGAGCGAGTGCAGCACATGCCTTTCGGGCAGCATATCTATATCCTTGCGCGATACGACATTGATGCGGCTGTTCCAATGATCATATAATTCGGGTAACCGGCTGTATTGACGCTTTTGTTCGGATGTCAGGCCGGGAAAATACCGGAAGATGATGTCAGATGTCATCCCTGTTAAGGCGATTGATAATATTGCCGAGCAGGTACCTGGCCCTGAACAACTGCGCCTTAACGGTGCCCAGCGGCAGATCGAGCTGCATGGCGATCTCTTCGTACGACAGCTCATCAAAATATCGCAGCGTGATCAGGTTGCGGTAGCGCGGCGGCAGGTTGTCGATGAGCACCTTCAGTTCCTGTGTCTGCTGTTTTTTGATGGAAGTTTCTTCGGGATTCAGCGTATCGGCTTTGATCTGCAGCGTTTTTTCTTCACCGTCCTCGTCCACCATCCCGTGGATCGACATCGTGTTCAATTTTTTTTTGCGGATAAAGTCGATACAGTTATTGGTGGCTACCCTGAACAGCCAGGTGCTAAAGGCATAGTCGGGCTGGTATTTATCGAGCTTTTCGAACGCCTTGGCAAAGGTTTCGACCGTCAGGTCCATGGCGTCTTCCTTGTTATTCACCATCTTCAGCGCCATGAAGTAAATCGAATCCTTATAGCGGTGCATCAGGTCGGCGTATGCTTTCTGGTTACCGTCGCGGGCCTTTAGCACCAACTGAAAATCATTTTTTGCGTTCTCGGTAAAATTGACGTTTACTTCCACTGAGTAGTTTTTATAAAGGTGCTGATCAATCCAAATATATTTAAATAAATATAGTATACCAGGTCAAATACCGGTAGGTACCAAATTAAGTTTTTACCGTTCAGTTTGCCAAATATTTTATAATAAATAATTAACTGGCATACCAGCCTGATTCCGTACAAACTTAGTGCCACTAAAGGAAATGCCCGAAAAATGAGGCATGCGGCAAGCAGTACATAAAATAAAAAACCGGTTATGGCATCCAGGCTAAGCATACGGCGATGACGGCCTTTATACAATTTCCCGACGCCCATGTGCCGCCTTTTCTGCCGGTACAACGCTCCGAATGTTGTCTTCGCCGGACTGAAAGTAAAAGCGTCCGGGTTGAGTTCTACAGCCGTATTATCCGGCGTAGCGTTCTCGTTCACAAAAAGGTCGTCATCGCCCGAGAAGATATGCATGTGCGATGCAAAGCCTTTGTTACTGAAAAACAGCGTTTTGGTATAAGCCAAATTGCGGCCGACACCCATGTACGGATCACCCGCCAGCGCGTACGACAGGTAATTGCCACCGGTCCTGATCGTTTCGAAACGAATTAAAGCATTGACAAAATTGCCAGCCGGGTAATATGGCGCATAACCCAGTACGATCTCGGCACCATCGGTAAAGTTGGAGGCCATGCGGCTTATCCAGTCGGTCGAAGCCGGTTTGCAATCCGCATCGGTGAAAAGCAGGTGTTCGTTCTTCGCGGCTTTGATCCCCATGGTCAGCGCGAACTTCTTCCCGGTTTTGAAGCGGTCGTTCTCTGTAACAGTCACCACTTTCAGTCGCGGATATTTCTTTCCCAATTCCTTTAGCACTTCCTCCGAATCATCATGCGAGCAGTCATTAACGACGACGACTTCGAAATCAGGATAATTTTGCTCTAAAATACCCGGAAGATTTTCGGCCAGATTGCGCTCCTCATTCCTGGCGCTGATGATCACCGATACGGGTATGACTGATCGTTTTAATTCCGTATCAGGATGATAAAATGCGAGGCGCCTTTGTTTCAGGATATAATATAGCTGAATTAAAAAGCAAATACTGAGTAGTGAGAGTAAGACTTCAGGTAAATATGTTTCCAAACCGAACTGAAAATATCCGGCAAATTTGTTAAAAATCACCGAAATACCCCCGGTCAGCTTAAGAAAGTTACTGACATTGGTTATGAATGTTGAAAACCTTAAATGCCGGAATGCCTGAAAGATTATGAAGCGGTAAGATTATAACGTTCCAACCTTTGCAACAAATCTGTAATTTTGCCCCCTGCAAATGAAATTTACTCTACAGGCGCAAGATCCTTTATCCAAAGCCAGGGCCGGAGAGATCGCAACCGATCATGGCACCATTGAGACCCCCATATTTATGCCCGTTGGTACCGCCGGCACGGTAAAAGCGGTGCACCAGCATGAGCTGAAGAACGATATTGAAGCCGGGATCATCCTGGGTAATACGTATCACCTATACCTGCGGCCCGGACTTGATGTGCTGAAGCAGGCAGGCGGGCTGCACCGGTTTAACGGCTGGGACAGACCCATCCTGACCGATAGCGGCGGATACCAGGTTTATTCGCTGACCGGGGTGAGGAAGATCAAGGAAGAAGGCGTCACTTTCCGTTCGCATATCGACGGATCAAAACACCTGTTTACACCCGAGAATGTGATGGATATACAGCGCATCATCGGTGCGGATATCATTATGGCGTTGGACGAGTGTACGCCTTATCCCTGCGATTACGGCTATGCCCGCCGCTCCATCGAAATGACGCACCGCTGGCTGAAACGCTGCTGTGAGCGCTTCGACAGCACCGAACCGCTGTATGGCTACAGCCAAACGCTGTTCCCGATCGTGCAGGGATCGGTATACAAAGACCTGCGTATCCGGTCGGCCGAGGTGATCGCTTCATTTGAGCGCGAAGGCAATGCCATAGGCGGCCTTTCGGTGGGCGAACCGGCCGAAGAAATGTATGAAATGACCGAATTGGTGTGCGATATATTACCGAAGCAAAAACCGCGTTATCTGATGGGTGTGGGAACGCCTGTTAATATACTGGAAAACATTGCCCTTGGTATCGATATGTTTGACTGCGTAATGCCCACCCGAAACGCCCGCAACGGGATGCTTTTCACTAAGAACGGTATCATCAATATCAGGAACGAAAAATGGAAGAACGATTTTTCGCCTATCGAAGC
>DASZWG010000472.1:0-6488 GCA_035546675.1 Mucilaginibacter sp.
TGGGTTACAACCCAGTTACGAATCTCTTCAAGATTAAATGACCCTGTGGCGCCGTAGATCAGTGCGATGCCGAATAACAGGAAGCCTGTAGAGAATGCACCCATCAGGAAGTATTTTAATGATGCCTCGTTGGATGCGAAATCATTTTTCTTGATCCCGGCAAGAATATAGAGACTTACCGACATGATCTCGAGACCAACAAACAGCATCGTCAGGTTATAATAGGAAACCATTACGATAATGCCGGCAAGCGAGAATAGTATGATGGCGTAATACTCGGCTACGTGCGAGCTTATCTTTTCGAAATATTCCTTCGAAAGCAGTAAGATCAGTAAGGTCGATATGATAGTGATAGACGAAAAAGCAACCGAGTAATTATCGAACAACATCATGCCATGGTAAATCGGAACCGCATTAGTGTTCCAGCGCAGGATAGCCAATACCAGGGCTCCCAGCAGGCCGACGATCGTTACAGGCAATAAAGCATTTTTGGCTTTATAGAGGCCTAAATAAAGGAGTAAGATAGGCAGGACGGAAAGTACTATTAAGGTGTTCATGACTATTTTACTGTTATTACTTTATTGTGTACAAAATTTATCAGGTTATCAACCGCCGCATTTGATAAATGCATGATAGGCTGAGGGTAAATACCGATGGCAATGATCAATACGCAAATGATCGCAAGCACAAGGTATTCTGTACCACTTACATCGGTAAATGTGGCGGTCAAAGCATTGGTTTCACCCTGCATCACGCCCTTATAGCTGCGCAGCATGTATACTGCGCCAAATATCATGGTGAGACCTGCTATGGCGGCAAACCAGATGCTGTATTGGTAAACGCCGTTAAGCAGGAGGAACTCGCCGATAAATCCGTTTGTCAGTGGTAAGGCAACCGTACCCAGTACGATGATCAGGAAGAACACTGCAAATTTCGGCGCCACTTTGGCTATACCGCCAAGCTGACCAATATCACGGGTATTTAACCTGGTGCTGATAATATCCCATACAAAGAATAAACCGACAATATTGATACCGTGGTTGAGCATTTGTATCATCGCACCCTGCAATCCCTGTGATGACCAGACAAACTCATCGCCCGGTTTCATAAATGCAAACAACGCGGCAGCGATGAGGCCAACGTGAGCCAGGGAGGAATAAGCCACCAGCCTTTTACCGTCCTGCTGCCTGAAGGCTATAATGGACGCATAAACAATGCCAATAACAGCTAAAATAAGTGCTGTTAAACCCCAGCGCTCCACGCCAAGCGGCACAATGGGTACCATCAACCGGATAACGCCGTAAATACCCATCTTGAGCATGATACCCGACATAAGCATAGTTCCCGCTGATGGCGCTTCGGTATAAGCATCGGGTTGCCAGGTATGCAACGGGAACAATGGCATTTTAATAGCGAATGCCAGGAAGAATGCCCAGAATATGAAACTTTGGTGATGAGCGTCAAGGCTCAGATTATAAAACTCGTGTATATCGTACGTCCTGGATGGGGTCTGCATGTACAGGTAGATGATAGCCAGCAGCATGAACAGCGAACCCGCAAAGGTGTAAATGAAAAACTTGATATTGACCTTGATCCTGTTTTCGCCACCCCACATCGCGTTGATAAAATAGATCGGTATCAGCGCTGCCTCCCACCCTACATAGAACAGGAACCCGTCGAATGCGGTAAACACGGTCATCAGACCTGCCTGCATGAACAGGATAAGCGCATAAAACGCAGGCGCATTTTTATATTGATGCTTATAGGTCGTAAGGATGATCAGCGGAACCAGCAATACGGTCAGAATAACCGGAATGATATTAAGTCCATCGATACCGGCAATAAAATAAATGCCCGCTTTAGGTATCCACGGCGCTATAATAGTAAACTGTAATGAACTGTCGGGCACAAATCTGGTCAGGATAAAGCCAACCAGAGCCAGTTCGGCAATGGCAAAAACGAGTGCTGCATGTTTTGCAACGCCGCCGTTGATAAATCTGAATAAGAAAACAACAAGTGCTGCTACAACCGGTAAAAAAATTAAAATGTTAGCTGTCATTTTATATCGTAACGCTTATTGTTATATCTTGACTAAACTGTACACCAAAACAGCAATAATGCCGATCACCATCATGAATATGTAAAAACCTACATTACCTGCCTGCAGCAACCTGAGGCCACGGCTTGCTCTTACAGTAATCTTACCCAAGCCATTTACAAAACCATCTATCGCAAACAAGTCGATCACGCGATAAAAGAATACCGACAAAGCATCCAGCGGTTTGCGGATCAGCCAATCATATATCTCATCGATATAGAATTTATGATACGACAGGCTGACCAGCCCGGGCCGTTCTTCTTCGTCCCCCACAGGCACATGCCCGTTCTTCACATAGCGTACATAGGCGTAGATCAGCGCCAGCACAGCCCCTGCAACCGATGTTGCCATCAATATAAATTCGGTTGAAGTAACTGAACTGGTATGCGGCAGTATGGTGGCTGACTTTTCGAAAACCGGCGCCAGGAAATGTTCGAGCCAGTGATGACCGCCCAATGATTCTGGTACACCGATAAAACCACCGAATACCGAAAGAATAGCCAGGATGATCAATGGGATGGTCATATTTGGCGGCGATTCGTGCAGGTGATGTTCCTGTTCAGCGGTGCCACGAAATTTACCGTAAAAAGTCAGGTACAATAACCTGAACATATAGAACGAAGTGAACATCGCTGTGATCACCCCGACCACATACATCGTCGTACTGTGCGTAAAGGCCTGCCCCAGTATTTCGTCTTTTGAGAAAAATCCCGCAAAAGGCGGTATACCCGATATGGCCAGCGTTGCGGCCAGCATTGTCCAGAACGTAATTTTCAATTTACCTTTCAGGCCTCCCATCTTGCGCATATCCTGTTCGCCGCCAACAGCGTGTATCACTGAGCCAGCACCCAGGAATAAAAGGGCTTTAAAGAAAGCGTGCGTCAGTACGTGAAAGAATGCTCCGGTATAGGCGCCAACACCCAAGCCCAGGAACATATAGCCCAATTGCGATACTGTTGAATAGGCCAGCACTTTCTTAATATCTGTTTGTGAAACCGCGATGAGCGCCGCAAGCGCTGCCGTTGCCACCCCGATCACTGCAACAACAGTCATGGTTACCGGCGACAGCGAAAACAAAATATTCGATCTTGCAACCATATAAACACCCGCTGTAACCATGGTAGCGGCATGTATCAGTGCCGAAACTGGTGTCGGGCCGGCCATAGCGTCGGGAAGCCAGGTGAACAAAGGTATCTGGGCCGATTTCCCAACCGCACCTACAAAAAGCAGCAAAGTTATTAGTGTAAAAGGAACATCGCCGCCCTGCATACCCGGAGCCTTCGGGAAAATATCGGCATAAGCAACGCTTCCAAAGTATTTGAAGATCAGGAAAATGCCGATCACAAATCCAAGATCGCCGATACGGTTCATGACGAACGCCTTTTTAGCGGCATCGGCATAAGCCGGATTAGTATACCAAAAACCGATCAGCAGGTACGAGCATAATCCAACACCTTCCCAGCCGATGAACAGGATAAGGTAATTGGACCCCAGCACCAGCAGCAGCATAAAGAACACGAACAGGTTGAGGTAAGAGAAGAATTTACCGAATCCCTTATCATCATGCATATACCCGACCGAATATAAATGGATCAGGAAACCCACACCCGTTATAATGAGCAGCATAAGCGAGCTTAGCTGATCGACGAGGAATGAAAACTGCACCTTGAAATATCCAAGTTGGAACCAGTCGAACAGGTTTACTTCGAACGCGCCGGATGACTTCACCTGCAAAAAGGCGCCCACACTCAACCCAAATGAAATCAAAACCACAAGACAGCCGATAAAGCCGATCAGGCCTCTTGACAGGGCATTACGGCCAAGACCGTTGATCAGGAAACCTGCCAGAGGCAGTATGGGAATAAGCCAGATGTAATTATTCATTTTTGTTTTACGTTGAACGTATTACGTTTTAACGTTTTTATTATTTTCTATTAAAATTTGCAGTTCAGCTCACCATTTGAGCCTGTTCAGCACATTGATATCCACCGAATTGGTATTGCGGTATATCATTACGATGATCGCAAGTCCTACGGCTACTTCGGCAGCAGCCAGTGTCATAATAAAAAATACGAACACCTGCCCGGCAGCATCACCGCGATATACAGAAAAAGCCGTAAGCAACAGGTTTACCGCGTTCAGCATCAGCTCGACCGACATAAAAATGATGATCGCATTACGGCGTATCAGCACCCCGGTAACACCGATCGCAAAAATGATCGCGCTTAACAGGATGTAATGATTCAGCGGGACAGCATGCGCTGTTTTTAAAAAACTCTCCATCAAACTACTGTTTTCTTATCACGTGTTGCCAGCAATACCGCCCCTACCATAGCCGAAAGCAAGAGTAGCGACGATACTTCAAATGGCAATAAAAATTCGTTGAACAATACTTTACCCAGGTTTTTTACTAGCCCAAGCCCCGGATCCTTAAGCAATACGGGCTGCGAAACGCCCAGTGCTTTCAGCGATGCTACGATCACTACCAGCATACACCCACCGCCCAGCACGGCAGCAATTTTTACCATGTTCGATTTTACGGGCTCGGCATCCTTGTTCAGGTTGATGAGCATCAGTGTGTATAAAAACAGCACCAGAATAGCGCCCATGTAAACAATGAAGTTTACTATGGCCACGAACTGAGCATTGAGCAAAACATACTGAATAGTAAAAGTGAAAAAGGTAAGTATAAGATAAAGGATACTGTGCACAGGGTTTTTTGCAGATATTACCAGTACCGCGAACAGTATGGACAGAAATGCGACAAAGTAAAATACAGTCATTTTATGTTTTTACAATATAACCCGCCCCGCAGATGCGAGGCAAAGTTATAAACTTCTTTTATTGATTTAAGGGCGCCTCCAACAATTTATCCTTACCGTAAATTAATTCCTTCCTGAAATAATCGGGCCGTACAATATCGCCGTCAAGGTAAATGGCTTCCTTGGGGCAGGCCTCTTCGCATAAGCCACAGAAGATACAGCGCAGCATATTGATCTCGTACACAGCCGCGTATTTTTCTTCGCGATACAGGTTTTCTTCACCTGGCTTGCGCTCTGCTGCAATCATGGTAATCGCCTCGGCCGGGCACGATAAGGCGCACAAACCGCATGCGGTACAACGTTCGCGGCCATTTTCATCGCGTTTAAGTGAATGCATCCCGCGGAAATTTTCAGAAAACTCGCGTTTTTGCTCGGGGTACCGAACTGTAGCGCTTTTCCTGAAAAAGTGTTTCAGCGTAATGGAGAGCCCTTTTAAAATAGCAGGCAAATAGATCCTCTCACCAAAATTCATTGGTTTTGCTTCTAGCACCTTGCGTTTATTACTTAATGATTCCATTTGATCCTCGCTCCAGTTATTTAATGATGAAATTCATTACCAGCCCCGTTATCACAATATTCGCTATAGACAGCGGGATCAGCGATTTCCAGCCCAGGTCCATTAACTGGTCATAACGGAAACGCGGCAGCGTCCACCGTACCCAGATGAAGAAGAATATCAGGCAGAATATCTTGATGAACAGCGCGATTACGCCCAGTATGGTCACCCAGTTTTCTGATAATCCCAAATGATGCATAAAAGGGAAATTATACCCGCCGAAGTATAGCGTCGCCATCACTGCCGACGATACGAACATATTGATATATTCCGAAAACAGGTAAAACCCGAGCTTCATCGACGAGTACTCCGTATGATAACCGCCCACCAACTCTGTCTCGCACTCTGGCAGGTCGAACGGCGCACGGTTAGTTTCGGCAAACGCGCAAACGATAAATATCAGGAAGCCCAGGGGCTGCTTAAAAACATTCCAGGTAAAATACCCGTGCGACCAGAAACCGTGCTGCTGTGCCGCTATCTCTTTCAGGCTCAATGTTCCGGTGGTCATTAGCAGGGCGATAATAGAAAGCCCCATCGCAATCTCGTAACTGATATTCTGCGATGCAGCGCGGATAGCGCCAAGCAGTGAATATTTGTTGTTTGATGCCCATCCGCCGATCATAATACCATACACGCCCAGCGAAACTACGCCGAAAATGTACAGCACACCCACGTTAATGTCGGTTACCTGCAGATCGAAGGTATAAGAGCCTATAGTTAGTTTTTCGCCCCATGGGATCACAGCCGATCCGATACAGGCCGTCATGATCGCCAAAGAAGGGCCGACGATAAAGAGAAAATGATTCGACTTCGCCGGGATGATCTCCTCCTTCATAAACATCTTGACGCCATCGGCCACCGGCTGCAATATTCCGAAAGGTCCCGCACGGTTCGGGCCGACGCGATCCTGGAAAAACGCGGCAACCTTACGCTCGGCGTAAGTAGAGTACATCGCTATCAAAAGACTAATCAGGAAAATGATCACAATCAGCACCAGCTTTACGATAATATC
>DASZWG010000473.1:0-3196 GCA_035546675.1 Mucilaginibacter sp.
TTCAAGAGAAAGAAAAAATAAGCTCATATCGACCCATATGAGGTCATTCAACGCCATCTAAATTTTACCCATTTGACATCTCATCAAAGCAAAAACGCCATTCCCGCGTGCGGGAATGGCGTTTTTAGTAGCCCCGACGGGAATCGAACCCATATCTAAAGTTTAGGAAACTTCTATTCTATCCGTTGAACTACAGGGCCGTTCAATTTCGTCCCGATAGCTATCGGGATCGGATTTGCGATTTTATCCGTTATCTTCTCAAAACGTTGCAAAGGTGCAAATTATAAAGCAGTTAGCAAAAATCATTTATACGCTTACTTATCCGCATCGGGCTAACGCACCACCGATCCGTTGTGAAGATCATCATCAGGAGATACGAAAGTCAGTTTGCCTTCGGAATCTTCGGCCATCAGGATCATCCCCTGCGATACGATACCTTTGATCTCGCGCGGTTCCAGGTTGGCCAGCAGTGCCACTTTTTTGCCGACGATTGCTTCCGGCCCATAATGTTCAGCTATACCCGATACTACGGTCCGCTCGTCGATACCGGTATTGATTGTCAATTTTAGCAGTTTTTTGGTCTTCGCTACTTTTTCGGCAGCCAGGATAGTACCGACACGGATATCCATCGCCGCAAACGCTTCGAAATTGATGTTTTCCTTTGCAGGCTGGATTTGCGGGCCTTTCAACGCCGCCGCAGCAGTCTTTTTGTCCTGCAATTTAGTGATCTGTGCATCAATGGCGCTATCCTCCACCTTCTCGAAAAGCAGACCCGCGGCACTCAGCCGGTGACCGCTCCTGAAGCTCACCTCACCGTTAAACTCAAATTCATCGGCCTGCCGGTTGATCATTTTAAATATCTTTTCGGCGGTAGCCGGCAAAAAAGGCTGCAGGCATACCCCCAGGTGACCGATCAGCACCAAACAATTGTGCAGCGTGAGCCGCGCATCATCAGGATTGGTTTTGATTGTTTTCCAGGGCTCCTTTTCCGTCAGGTAACGGTTGCCAAGGCGCGCCATTTCCATCACGGTCTGCATCGCCTGCCTGAATTTGTAGGTTTCAATACTTTGCTCCAATTCGCCGTATAACCGGTACAGGTCATAACCAAGACCTTCGTCACGCAGGGCTATTTTATCTTCTTTGCCTTGCACTTCGCCATCGAAGAACTTGTGCATCAGCACCATTACCCGGTTCACAAAATTACCCAGTATTGCAACCAGCTCGTTGTTCACACGCGCCTGGTAGTCTTTCCAGGTAAACTCGCTGTCGCTGGTTTCGGGCAGTATCGATGTCAGCACGTAGCGCAACTCGTCCTGCTTATCCGGGAATTCGTCTAAGTACTCATGCAGCCATACCGCGTGGTTACGAGAGGTGGATAGCTTGTCGCCTTCCAGGTTCAAAAATTCGTTGGCGGGCACATTCTGCGGCAAAACGTATTCGCCGTGCGCACGCAGGATAGCCGGGAAAATAATGCAATGAAAAACGATATTGTCCTTGCCGATAAAATGGATCAGGCAGGTGTTGTCTTCGTCATTCGCCTGCTTCTGCCAGTATAATTTCCAGTCTTTTTTGTGATCGATGGCCCATTGTTTAGTGGCCGAAATATAGCCGATGGGTGCATCCATCCACACATACAGCTTTTTGCCTTTAGCTTCCTCCAGCGGTACGTCAATACCCCAGTCGAGGTCGCGTGTCATGGAGCGGGGTTGTAAACCCGACTTAAGCCACGATTTACATTGCCCGAAAACATTCACTTTCCATTCGCCTTCCTTTTCGTCTATCCACTTTTCGAGCCAGGGTTGATATTTGTCAAGCGGCAGGTACCAGTGTTTGGTTGGTCTCAGCACCGGCGGCTTGCCGCTTAGCGTCGATATCGGGTTAATCAGGTCAGTAGGGTTCAGCGATGTGCCGCAATTCTCGCACTGATCACCATAAGCATTGGGATAGCTGCAATTGGGGCAGGTTCCGGTGATATACCTGTCGGCCAGGAACTGCTGAAAATCCTCATCAAAATATTGTTCTGAGTATTTTTCGACGAATTCTCCCTTTTCATACAGGTTAAGGAAGAACTCTTTTGAAAGATCATGATGGATGGCAGATGATGTACGATGATAAATATCGAACGAGATACCGAATTCCTCAAAACTCTGCTTTATCTGACTGTGATATTTATCAATAATAGCCTGCGGTGTTGTCCCTTCCTTTTTCGCTTTGATGGTGATAGCCGCTCCATGCTCGTCCGAGCCGCAGATATAAACCACATCCTTCTTTTTGAGACGCAGGTAGCGTACAAAAATATCGGCAGGCAGGTAAGCACCCGCCAAATGACCGATGTGCAGCGGGCCATTAGCATAAGGGAGCGCCGAAGTAATGGTGAAGCGTTTAAATTGATGAAGTTGTGACATTAAATATTCATCCTTATTAATAATTTGGCAAAGATAATTGATTTAAGTCGGAAAGTCGGAAAGTCCGCATAAGTCGGAAAGTCACAAACTTTTTTCTATTATTGGCGATGGATATGAATTTGTCATCTTCCGGACTAATACCTCCTCACCTGAAAAGGGGCGATAAAATAGCGATCACATGCCCGGCCAAAAAGTTGCCCAAACCTATGGACGATGCAGTAAGCCTCTTAGCATCCTGGGGATTGGAGGTTGTAATTGGCGAAACCCTGAATGCCTCCTATCACCAGTTTGCCGGTGATGACGACCTGCGGGCCCGCGACCTGCAGCGCTTTATCGACGATGATAGTATTAAGGCCATTATTGCTGCACGGGGAGGCTATGGCACAGTTCGCATAATTGATAAAATAGACTTTAGCCGTTTCGTTAAAAACCCCAAATGGCTGGTGGGCTTCAGCGATATTACAGTACTGCATACACACCTGTTTGCAAAATACAGGGCACAAACCATACACGGTCAAATGCCTGTCAATATTCCCGATGCATCAAAACATTCGCTTGAAACGCTCAGAAAGGCACTGTTCGGGGAGGCTTTTGACTATAATTTCTCCTCGCATCACCTGAACCGCAGCGGCGATGCTACCGGCATGCTAATAGGGGGTAACCTAAGCCTGCTTGTATCTGTACTGGGTTCAGTATCCGATTACAATTATGACGGCAAAATATTATTCATTGAGGATGTGGGTGAATATTTTTATTCGGTCGACCGGATGATGCGTACCCTTGACCGCGCG
>DASZWG010000474.1:0-2237 GCA_035546675.1 Mucilaginibacter sp.
TCGAAT
This sequence comes from Mucilaginibacter sp., assembly GCA_035546675.1. Classification (GTDB taxonomy): domain Bacteria; phylum Bacteroidota; class Bacteroidia; order Sphingobacteriales; family Sphingobacteriaceae; genus Mucilaginibacter. Next base: position 7 of record DASZWG010000474.1, read on the forward strand.
CCCAGGGAACCAGGTGGGTAACCCGGTCACTCTTATTAGCCATATCGATCACCTGTTTACCTTCCAGCAAACGGTTGGATATGGGTTTATGCATCAAAACATGTTTATTCCTTTTCAAAGCGGCTATGGCGAACAGCCCATGTAAATGGTCGGGCGTCATAATCTTGACCGCATCCAGGTCCTTTTCCTTTTCAAGCAGTTCACGGTAATCCTCATATGCAGTACAGGCTTTAAAATTATCGCTGGCGCGTTTGTTGCTATAATAAGTGTTTACAACATTTTCTCCTACGTCCCTGCCGCCCGGCACTTTATTCTCGCCACCCGGCATCCAGTCCGGCTTGCCGATAGCATTCCTGATCTCACCCCTCAGTCCGTTCGGCGACCAGTCGCGATAGCCTATCGCCTCTTTGTTCGGATCGCACACGGCTATTATCTGCACTTCGGGTGTAGCCAGCAAGGGCAGCATTTCGCGCAGTCCCTGGGTACCGCAGCCGATATAAGCAAATGTGATCTTATCGCTTGGCGCGACGTAGCCAGTTCCTCCGAGCACATGCCTGGGCACGACGGTGAAAGCTAAAGCTCCCGTTGCCGCCATTTTAACAAAATCCCGGCGTTTAAGTGTTGATGAATTGCCGGTGCCGGCTACCGGTTCTGTTTCTGCGGAGCCATGCGAATCAATACCATTTTGAAGATCTTCTTTTTTCATGTCAGGTGGGTTTATAAGTTGGGTAACTTGTAATTGGCAATACAAATTAGTTATATTGAATTACAATCGCCTATTGTTTATCGTAATTTTTACACTACACATCATGCATTGACCCGGATTTCCTGTTATCCGAATGTCAGCAAATGAAGATGACGTTCATTTTTTGACTCATACAAAAACAAATCCTTAAATTAGCGTCCTTTTAGTACGATCATGGACAGATTTTTTGGCACGGGTGTGGCTATGGTGACACCTTTCCTGGCAGACGGACAGGTGGACTATCCCGGTTTGAGCAGCCTCATCAATTACTTAATCGAAGGCGGGGTCGAATACCTCGTTTCACTGGGTACAACCGGCGAAAGCGCCACATTGAGTAAAGATGAAAAGAAGAAGGTATTCGCTCATACTGCTGAAGTGAATAAGGGACGCGTGCCCCTGGTGGCCGGCCTGGCCGGGAATAATACCCATGAAGTAGTTGAAAGCATTCGTCATTTTGACGCGGACGGATACAGCGCGATTCTTTCAGCAAGTCCTTATTATAATAAGCCTACGCAGGAAGGTATTTACCAGCATTACAAGGCTATAGCCGAAGCAGCGCCACTGCCAGTTATATTATATAATGTACCCAGCCGTACCGGCAGCAACATTGCAGCTGAGACCACGACCAGACTGGCGCACGATTTCAAAAATATCATCGGTATCAAAGAGGCCTCGGGCAATTTTGATCAACTGAATCAGATCATGCGCGATAAACCCGAAAACTTCCTGGTCATTTCGGGCGATGACCCGATCTCGTTACCCATGATCTCGATGGGTGCAGCTGGCGTGATCTCGGTTGTGGGTAATGCCTTGCCCCGCCAGTTTTCGGATATGATCCGTTTATGTCTTGACGGCAACTTTAAAGCCGCCCAAAAGGATCACTTTGAGTTCATTGAATTCACCCGTATGATGTTCGCTGAAGGAAATCCGGCCGGTGTGAAAACCGCTTTAAAATACTTAGGCGTTTGCGGCGATACCGTAAGGCTTCCGCTGGTACAGGTGAGCAGCAGCCTTGCCGGCAAAATAGCTAAAGAGACCCAAAAGCTGACCAAACAGGTACTGGCTCATTAATTTGTTGGCATACTGAAATAAAAAAACCCGCACACATTCATGTACGGGTCCTTCCGGTGATAAAGTAAAGACTTATTTACTTTATTTCGTGTTTTTTGATTCCTGGATCTCCAGGCGGATCGCTTGAGCTAAGTTTTTAAGTTCCTGCATACCTTTGCGAACGCGGGTACCTGCCGCGCTGTTGCCTTTGTTGTAGAATTTGTCGGCATCTGCTTCCAAAGATGCAACTAGGTTTTTTACTTCAGTAAATTTTTTCATTTGAGTTACTCCTTTTAAATATTGAGGTTTATTGTTTTAACTAAAGCTAATCTAAAGCGTTTTTTATCTAAAAAAAAATTTTTCATTAGAAAAAATAATGCCTCTGTAATGGTTTTTTTCCACATTTTAGATATGAGTACCGTTCGAATAACTTATT
>DASZWG010000475.1:0-9985 GCA_035546675.1 Mucilaginibacter sp.
TCCGTTCGATGATATTACTTACAAAAAATTTGATGTACTGAAGCAGCAATTGCTCAGCAGTTCACTGATCCAGGGCGTTACCGGTGCACAGGATGTGCTGGGCAGTCACCTCGATCAATCGGGTGTGGAATTCAAATTGGGGAATGATCCAAAACGGAACCTGACGAGTACCAGGCTGATTGTGGATCCCGATTACCTGGATGTTTACAAGATCAAATTGGCTATGGGCCGGAATTTCTCAAATGACAAATCGGCCAACGGGCGCGAATACATCATCAATGAGGCCCTGGCGAAAGAGCTCTTAAAGGACAAAAGGGGTGCGCCGGAATCGGCATTGCTGGGTGCACATTTCGGTTTCGATTCATTAGGAACAATCGTTGGCATAGCTAAAAACTTCAATTTTAATTCTCTCCATTACAAGATAGAGACGATGTTCATGTTCAATCAAAAAGATTGGGGATTAAGCAACATGTCGGTCAAGATCAATGGGGCTAAGGCCTCAGAGGCGATCAATTTTATAAAAAAGACCTGGAATAGTGCTTGTCCGGGTCATCCTTTTGATTACCAGTTCCTGGACGATCATTTTAACGAGGTTTACCGTGCCGATACACAGGTGAGTACCATAGTAGGCGTGCTGGCCGGCCTGGCCATATTTATATCGTGCCTGGGGCTTTTCGGATTGGCATCATATTCAGCCGAAAAACGAGTCAAGGAAATAGGCGTGCGTAAAGTGCTGGGTGCATCGGTGCAGCGTATCGTGTTATTGCTTTCGGGCCATTTTCTCAAGCTTGTTGTGATCGCAAATATTATTGCCTGGCCGCTGGCATGGTGGGCTGTTAGTAAGTGGTTGCAGAATTTTGCATACCGGATCGATCTGACCTGGGCGACTTTTGGTGTTGTGGCATTTTTGTCGGTTTTCATCGCGCTGGCAACTATTAGTTTCCAATCGGTAAAAGCCGCAACTGCAAACCCGGTAAAGAGTTTGCGGAGCGAGTAAAATAATTTGAATTATGGTGCAACGTATCGTCCTGAATAACTGTCTCATAATAAACCAACATTAAAAGCAATGAAAACTTATTTGACATTATTATTCGTCGTCTGCCAAACGGTATTCGCGCTGGCACAGGACGAAAAAACGCCCTATATGACCAAATCGCTGGCTAATGATGCGATCAGCAGCGTAGTGGTTAAAACAAGCGCCGGGGGCATAACCGTGAGCGGCAAAAGCGGCGAGCAGCCCCGCATCGAAGTTTACATTAAGGACAACAGGGGCAGGGAATTGTCGAGGGATGAGATCAAACAGCGCTTAGACGAAGATTATGACATGAGCATCGATGTCAGCAATCACGAACTGCAGGCTATAGTAAAAAACAAACACCAGATGCACTGGTCCCAATCATTACAGATATCCTTCAGGATATACGTTCCGGAGCAGGTATCGACCGATCTGCACACCAGTGGTGGCGGTATCGTGCTCGATCACCTGAAGGGGAAGGAAAACTTTGGTACGAGCGGGGGCGGTTTGCTGGTAGATAATATTCAGGGCAGCATCGACGGTTCGACCAGTGGCGGCGGTATACAGGTTACCAATTCGGGTGACGATATTTCTCTGACCACCAGCGGCGGCGGCATCATCGCTAAAAACTGCACCGGTAATATTCGTTTGAGAACATCGGGCGGAGGCTTGATACTGGAAAATCTGAAGGGAACTATCGATGCGCATACCAGTGGTGGTGGCGTAGAGGCCAATCATATTGAAGGCGAATTAACCACGGGCTCTTCGGGCGGAGGTTTGGATCTTAAAGATATGAACTGCAGTTTGGACGCTTCGACCAGTGCGGGTAGCGTATATGCCGAAATGAAACAGGTTGGTAAATACCTGAAACTGAACACCAGCGCCGGCAATATCGACCTGCAGTTGCCGGCTAAACAGGGCCTTGATCTGAACCTGAGAGGTGACCGGGTAGATGAAACCCAGTTTAGTGATTTCAAAGGACAGTTTGATAAAGACTATGTGCACGGTACGGTTAACGGTGGCGGGGCCCCGGTAGACGCCAGCGCATCGAGCGGCCATATCAATGTCAGGTTTAATTAGTTGATCAGCATAAATCTCACAGACATGAAAAAGTATATCATAATATTCGCTCTTGTTTTACAGGGAGCATTCGTCATGGCGCAAGGAAGTAAGACGCCTTATATGACCAAATCATTGAATTCCGGTATTAAAAGTGTGTATGTAACTACATCGGGTGGCAGCATACTGGTAAGCGGCGCTTCGGGCGAGCAGCCAAGAGTAGAAGTTTATATTACCGGTAACAATGGCTTTACGCCATCGAGGGAAGAGATACAGAAACGCCTGGATGAGGATTACACACTTGAAGTTACCGTGAATGGGAGTGAAGTACACGCTTTGGCTAAGAACAAGCGTGAACATAACTGGGACTGGCGCCGCTCATTGAATATAGGTTTTAAAATTTATGTGCCGCGGGATGTTGCTACCAACCTGCAAACCAGCGGGGGTAGCATTCATCTGGACAACCTGAACGGAGATGAAAAATTTGAGACCAGTGGCGGCAGCCTGCACATTGACCGTTTGACAGGCAATGTACACGGTCGCACTTCGGGTGGCAGCATCTCGGTTAGCAACACGAAAGATAACATTGACCTGGAAACCAGCGGCGGCAGTGTGCATGCTGATAATTGTTCGGGCACCATCCGCCTCGAAACTTCGGGCGGGTCGCTGAACCTTAACGATCTGAGCGGGAACGTCAGCGCGGAAACCAGCGGCGGCAGCGTACACGGAAGCGATATCAAAGGCGATCTGCGCACGGGTACATCAGGCGGCAGTATCGATCTGACAGGCTTATCGGGCAGTTTGGATACTTACACCAGCGGCGGCAGCATTCATGTGCAAATGACCCAGGCTTCAAAGTTCGTGAAAATAGATGCAAGCGGCGGCCATGTCGATTTGCAATTGCCTTCGAAACAAGGTTTCGATCTTAATGTACACGCGGATAAAGTAACAGCCGACCTGGGCGGCAGCTTCTCAGGGACTAAGGAAAAGGACCGGATAGAAGGCAAAGTGAACGGCGGCGGAACATCGGTACAGGTTAACGGCAGCAATCATGTGAATCTGTCGTTGAATTGATCTTTATGAAACCGGGAAGCAGAATTGCTTCCCGGTTTTTTTAATTTAAATCTAAACGTAAAGCCCATGATAAAGAATTATCTCAAAGTAGCGTGGAGGAACCTGCGGAGAAACTCCCTCTACAGTGTTATTAATATCGGCGGACTCGCTATAGGTATGACGGTGAGTTTCATATTATTGATCTATGTCTACAATGAGTTCAGTTTCGACCGTTTTAATCAAAATACGGACCGACTATACAAGGTTTTACGAAATCAACCAAGCAATGGTGACTTAATGACCAGTTCTGCAACGCCGGTTCCGCTTGCTCCTGCCATTATTAAAGACTTTCCTGGGATAGATAAGGTGGCACGCACGAACTGGCCGTATGATTACCTGTTCAATTTTAAAGACAAAACTTTGAAGCTGACCACCATGGCCGCTGATCCGGCGCTGCTGGATATGTTCACCTACCATTTTATTTATGGTGAAAGAAAGACAGCTTTGTCCGATCCGTCGTCAATTTTACTTACCGAATCAGCAGCAAAAGCGCTTTTTGGTGATATTAATCCTATCGGACAAGTTGTAAAATTAGAGAATCAGTTTCCGATGAAGGTTAGCGCGGTGATTGAAGATAACCCGAAGAATTCATCTTTCTTCTTTAAAGCGCTTATGTCGTGGCAGGCGCTTGAAGTTCAGCAAAGCTGGATAAAGCAGTCGGGCTGGGGCAACTATTCGTTCCAAACCTATGCTATGCTTAAGCCCGGTGCGTCACTGGAGGCGGTTAACGCTAAATTGAAAGGAATAATAGCGAAGTACAATCCTGAGAACAAGGAAAATACCATTTTTCTTTATCCGTTTGCCGATATGCACCTGAACAGTGATTTCAAGAATGGTGTGAGCGTAGGCGGGGAAATAGAACACGTGCGCCTGTTCCTTTACCTGGCCATAGGCATACTGCTGATCGCCTGTATCAATTTTATGAACCTTTCTACGGCACGATCCGAACGCCGGGCGCGTGAAGTAGGTATACGGAAGGCCATTGGAGCCCGTCGCCGGGGGTTGGTCATGCAGTTTATGGGTGAATCACTTTTAATGGCTTTGATATCGTTCCTCTTTTCTTTGTTGCTCATACAACTGCTGGTGCCGGTGTTCAACAGTATTATGAATCTTAGTATAAAAATTCCTTATGATAATGTATATGCCTGGGTTGCGGCGCTTGGCGTCATTATACTGACAGGGTTATTGGCCGGCAGCTACCCTGCGCTTTTCCTTTCTTCATTCAGACCGGTTAAGGTGCTAAAGGGTCAGACAGTTTCAGTCCGATCGATAGTTGCCCCGCGTAAAATACTGGTAACACTACAATTTGCATTTGCTACCGGACTTATCTTATCGAGCATATTTATTTACAAGCAGATCGAATACATCAGGAACAGGCCGGTAGGATATGATCAGCGGGGTTTGGTCGAAATGCCCGACGAAGGTAACATGGATAAAGAATTCGAAAATTTCAGGCGTGATCTGATCAACTCAGGGGCGATCACGGACGCGGCGGTCACGGGCAATAGTATTTCGAGTAATAACAGCAGTTCATGGGGTATAAAATGGCAGGGACAGTTGCCGGGTGAAGATAAATTGCCTATCGATCAGATAGCGGTAACCTATCATTTTATCAGTACTTATGGACTGAAATTGGTAGAGGGACGCGATTTTTCGGAAGCATATCCTGCCGATTCAGCAGCCATTATTCTGAACCAGGCCGCCGTGAAACTGATGCGTTTTAAGGAACCGCTGGGCCAGATCGTTAAATACCAGGACAAAGATTGCAGGGTAGTGGGCGTTGTTCAGAATTTTGTTTGGGGATCGCCTCATGAGCCGGTTAAACCGGCTATAATCGGGTTTATTAAAGGGTGGACCGGCATTGTTGGTTTACGACTTAATCCGGACAAGCCAGTATCTGCCAGCCTTGCGACCATCCAAAACGTCTACAAAAAATATAACCCGGAATATCCGTTTGAATATAAATTCGTCGATGAAAAGTTTGCCGGTAAGTTCCGCACCGAAAAATTGCTTGGCAATATGTCGGTTAGCTTTACCTGCCTGGCCATTATCATATCGAGCCTTGGATTATTCGGCCTTGTTTCATTCTCGGCCGAACAGCGCCGTAAGGAGATCGGTATCCGTAAGGTGCTTGGAGCATCTATCAGAAACCTGTGGTTCAACCTTTCGCGCGAGTTTATATGGCTGGTATTGATCGCCTTTCCCTTCGGTGCCTTTTTAAGCTGGTATTATGTGCATAAGTGGATGTCGGATTTTACCTATCATACGGCGTTAAGCATGTGGGTTTTTGGGGTTACCCTGGTACTTAGTTTGGTGGTTTGCCTTATTACGGTTAGCTGGCAGGCTATCAAAGCTGCTTTGGCAAACCCGGTAAAGAGTTTGAGAAGTGAATAAGCCCATTTTCAATCCTCCCCTAAGGGGAGGCTGGGAGAGACTACAAATAAACTAATAAATTAAAGTATGATACGGAACTACATCAAGACCGCCTGGCGTAACCTGTCTAAGAACAAAGTGTTCTCTTTCATCAATGTCTTTGGCCTGGCAGTTGGCCTGGCGTGCTGTATGCTGATCACTTCGTACCTCTATTCGGAACTTACCTATGATACCTACTCGGCCCATTACAAGCAGCTTTACCGGGTGGGAATAACCACGTACGGTAATGGTAACACGACCGATTTTCCGATGGTGGACGTTGCCGTTGGACCCGGTATGAAACGAAACTATCCCGGGGTGCTGGATTTTACCCGCCTTACAGGCAGAGGTCCCACTTTTATCAGCTACCGTGACAGGCAGTTCAAGGAGCAGAAGATCGTGACCGTTGATTCCAATTTCCTGCAATTGTTTTCCATTCCCCTGGTGTCCGGCGACGATAAACACGCACTGGTCGATCCTTACAGTATCGTGATCGATCATGACCTGGCAAAAAAATATTTCGGCGACGAACCTGCCGTGGGTAAGACTCTTAAAGTTGGTAACGACCTGATGAAAGTTACCGGAGTGATCGATAAGATTCCCGATAATTCACACTTTCATTACGATGCTTTTATCAGTATGTCTACTTATCCCGAACGTGTGCAGACCTGGAGCAATGTGGGATATTATACTTACCTGCTGCTCGATAAAAATGCCGATCCGAAAAAACTTCAGGCGAAGTTTCCCCAGCTTGTTGCTAAATACGTCGTTCCTGAGATACAGCATGACATGGGTGTAAGCCTTGCCGAGGCGCAAAAGGCAGTGAATACTTTTATATTTTACCTGAAGCCAATAACCGATATACACCTGCGCACATCGACTAAATACGACATGGAGCCCAACGGGGATATTAGCTATATCTACATTTTCGGGGCGCTGGCTTTCTTTATACTACTGCTGGCCTGCATCAATTTTACCAACCTTTCCACAGCCAGTTCGTCGGGCAGATCCAGGGAAGTAGGTATCCGGAAAGTAATGGGTTCGCTTAAGCAATGGCTGGTCATGCAATTCCTGGTCGAGTCGGTATTGCTCACGTTCTTTGCTATGCTGCTGGCGCTTGGTTTGGTTTTCCTGCTGCTGCCGTATTTCAATGACCTTGCGGGCAAGCACATTACGATGGGTTTTTTCCTGGATTACAAAGCGCTGCTCTTCGGCACCTTGCTCACTTTATTGGTAGGAACAATTGCCGGTTTGTATCCCGCATTTTTCATGTCCTCGTTTAGGATCATTAATGTACTTAAAGGTAATTCGGGTAGCGAGCCTGCTAAGAAAAGCCTGCTGCAGAGCAGCCTGGTGGTTTTCCAGTTCACCGTATCGACAGCCCTGATCATTGCCACTTTTATCGTTTACCAGCAGCTGCATTTTATGCAGAATAAAAAGCTGGGTTACGATAAAAACCAGTTGCTGGTACTGAATGACACTTATACGCTTGGCAATAATGAATATCCGTTCAGAGACCAGTTGCTTCGCGACAGCTGGGTGGTAAATGCTACAGTAAGCACAGATGTGCCCGGTAATGGAGATATGGGTGGGACAGAGATATACGCCAAAGAACACAGCGACGACGAGACGCAAAACGAAATACATTGTAATATTTACCGGATCGATGGCAATTACCTGCCAACGCTGGGCATTAAATTAATTGAGGGGCGTAATATTTCGCCTGATTTTCCTGGCGATACCTCTTCGGTGATCATCAACCAGGCAGCGCAGCGCGAACTGGGCTGGGGCAAAACCGATCCGATCGGCAAAACTATCGTACGATCGGGCAGGAGGGAGTATCGTGTGGTCGGATTGGTAAGCGATTTTAACTACGCATCGGTCAAAAATAAAGTAGCTCCCTTAATGATGGTTGCTACCCATCGGCATGGTTCCATCATTCTTAAAATCAAGACTACTGACGTAAGCGGATTATTGTCTGATATCAGGACGCAATGGGGCAATTATAAAGCAAGCGCGCCGTTCAGTTACTATTTTGCTGATGAACAGTTTGCCTCACTTTATGCGGGAGAGTTGCGCACCGGCAGGATATTTACCTCGTTTGCTATTATCGCAGTTATTATCGCCGGATTGGGTTTGTTCGGCCTCGCGGCTTTCATGATCAGGCAGCGGGTGAAGGAAATCGGCATCCGTAAGGTGCTGGGTGCATCTTCGTTCAATATTACGGCAATGCTTTCGGCAAATTTCTTAAAGCTGGTGCTGATCGCGATCGTGATATCATTCCCGATCACCTGGTTTGCCATGCACAAATGGCTGCAGGATTTTGCCTATCGTACAGATATGCATTGGTGGGTATTTGCGATAGCCGGGTTAATGGCTTTGCTGATCGCATTTATCACCATCAGCTTTCAATCGGTCAAAGCAGCGCTGGCCAACCCGGTTAAAAGTTTGAGGAGTGAATGAAGTCCGAAAGTCGGAGGTCAGAGAGTCGGAAAGATAAATTAAAAACATCAATACATTTCATCTTTCAGACTTATGAGACTAAGCCAATAAAACAAATGAATAAGTAGATTAATTAAGTAACCCATGATACTAAACTATTTTAAGATCGCTTTCAGGCGTTTGCAGAAGCATAAGTTATACACGGCTGTAAACCTGGTGGGCTTAACCATCGGTATTGCAAGCTGCCTGCTGATAGGGTTGTATATTATCAACGAAGTTAGCTACGACCGCTTTAATAAAAATGCCGACCGGATAGTCCGTGTCGTGATGCAATACGGCGAAGGAGGGAAACAGGTTGTTGCCGTTACGGGTACAAAAGTCGGCCCCCAGTTGAAACGCAGCTTTCCGCAGGTGCAAAGTTTTGTACGATTGATCAATGGTTCGGCCGTTATAAAAAAGGGCGATGAAATATTTGACGAAAAGCGTTTTTTGTATGCTGATTCGTCTTTCCTGTCTATTTTTTCCTTCCCCTTGCTGCGTGGTGATACAAAAACGGCCCTTGATGCGCCTAACAAAGTGGTCTTGTCCGAAAGCATGGCCAAAAAGTATTTTGGTGATGCTGACCCTATTGGGCAAACGCTCCGCATCAATGACAGCAAAGATTTCCAGGTGACGGGTATTATTGCCGATGCGCCGGAGAATTCGCAGGTAAAATATGATTTTATTGCTTCGTTCACCTCACTCGATGCATCCAAAACCGAGCAATGGTTTACGGCAAACTATGTCACCTATCTTTTACTGCACGATAAAAACCAGGTCAGCAGCTTTAATAAACAATTGAATGATTATATGCTTGGCGTAAGTAAAAATGAGCTGCACCTGGAAGCTAACAGTCCGCTGCAGTATAAGCTTGAACCTTTGCTGAATGTACATTTAAGATCGCCTTATGATGGTTTGGAACCCAACGGGAGCCTGACCACTGTTTACATACTGGGTATTATTGCATTGCTTATACTGGTTATCGCCTGTATCAATTACACCAACCTCGCCACTGTGCAGTCGGGCGCACGCAGTGCAGAGATCGGTATCCGTAAAGTGCTGGGCGCGCAGAGGGGGCAGCTTTTTAACCAATTTATAGGAGAATCATTCCTGCTGACCTTTTTATCATTGATCGTTGCGATCATTCTTGCACTGGTATTTTTGCCTTATTTCAACCAGCTTACCGGCAAAGTGCTTAGCTTTAGTATTCTGTTGCAGCCTGTACCGGTTGTATTACTGGTGTTCTTTTGCGCTCTCATCGCATTGGTATCGGGAAGTTACCCTGCATTCGTACTATCCAACGCCCGTCTGATCAATATCCTTAAATCGGGACTTAGGATGACTTCCTCTGGTGGCGCGTTCAGGCGTTCACTTATCGTATTTCAGTTTTTTGTTTCTGTATGCCTGATCATTTCGACCATTGTGATCTTACAGCAACTGCATTACATTCAGAATAAAAAATTAGGCTATGACAAAGATCATGTTATCGTGCTGCCTGTCAATTGGCGAATGCGGCCGCAATATGAGGCCATAAAGACAGAGATAGGCCGGCTGCCGCAGGTGATCAGCGTGAGTGGGGCAAATGCGAAGCCGACGTTCGTACAATGGGGCGATGGCATTACGGCCGATAACGGGCATGGAAAGATAAACCTGGATATAAAAGCGCTGCCATGCGATTTGGGCTTTATCAAAACAATGGATATGAAACTTGTGGCCGGTACAGGCTTTACCCGTGCTGATCTGGCGCTGGCCGACACGTCCGACCAGGGGAAGAATTTCAAATATGCCTTTATCCTGAACGAGACGGCCGCAAAAGATCTGGGCTGGACGCCCGAACAGGCTGTGGGCAAAACAATAGAAAAGGGCGCACCCGGAGTGGTAAAGGGCGTAGTGAAAGATTTCTAT
>DASZWG010000476.1:0-2586 GCA_035546675.1 Mucilaginibacter sp.
AGCAACAGAACACAGCATTTGCACTTTGCTTGGCAAGGAAGGTGAACTTGAAATATTCAGGCATGTGCTTGCAACTTTTCCTGAGGGTGTTGTGGCTTGCGTATCCGATAGCTATAACATCTTCCGGGCTTGTGAGGAATATTGGGGTAAAGAATTAAAAGAAGAAATATTGAACCGCAAAGGCACCCTTGTGATCCGCCCCGACAGTGGCGACCCGGTGATGACTCTATTGAAAATATTCGAGATATTATTTCGGCAGTTTGGCTATACCGTAAATAGTAAAGGATACAAAGTTTTGCCTTCGCAGTTGCGGGTCATACAGGGTGATGGAGTAAACTTTGAAAGTATTAAAGCGATATATCAAGCGCTAAAGGACGAGGGAATAAGTGCCGAAAATCTGGTGCTTGGTATGGGCGGCGCACTGCTGCAAAAGGTAGACAGGGACACGCAACGCTATGCCCTTAAATGCAGTTACGCCATTGTAGACGGCACCGAAGTGAATGTAGAAAAAAGCCCTACCGAAATGGATGCAAATGGTAATATTACCGAAAGCTTTAAGAAAAGCAAATCAGGAAGATTGAAACTGGTCAGGACAGCAAGTGGATATCAAACCGTAAGGGAAACCAAAAGCGACCTGCCCGATCAGTTGATCACTATATTTGAGAATGGTGAAATACTGAACGAGATCAATTTTGAACAAGCAAGAATTAACTTAAACTCATGAATTAAATAATGAAAAAGATACTGTTCCATACCGCGAAGTATGGTTACCTGGCTGAGAAAGTAATGGCCTATGGCCAATTTGAAAAAGGGCAGGTTGAAGTCAGTTATTTCACTGATGGCGAGCGTTACCAGCGTATTTTATCGGATGTGGAGAACCGCGATGTAGTAATAGTTGGCGGGACTATAGACGATCAGTCAACACTCGAGCTCTTCGATCTTGCATCGTCGCTGGTAAGCTACGGTGCCAATTCGCTATCACTCGTCGTGCCGTATTTTGGATATTCTACTATGGAAAGAGCAGTGTTGCCTGGAGAGATTGTTACTGCAAAATCAAGAGCCAGGTTACTCTCTTCTATCCCCCGAAGCAATAAGGGGAACCGCATTTATCTGTTTGACATTCATTCCGAGGGCATTCCGTATTATTTTGAACATGGCCTTTATCCGGTACACGTTTATTGCAAGGAGATCATTATCAAAGCTGCATTGGAATATGGAGGTGATGATTTTGTCATAGCAAGCACCGATGCCGGCCGCGCTAAGTGGGTAGAATCACTGGCAAATGACCTGGGTGTTAACGCCGCGTTTATTTTAAAAAGGCGTTTAAAAGGCGATTATACAGAAGTTTCAGCTATCAATGCGGATGTTGCCGGTAAAACCGTTGTTATTTATGACGATATGATACGCTCAGGAGGTAGCATCATCAACGCTGCAAAAACCTATCATGACGCCGGCGCCAAGGAAATCATCGTTATCACTACCCACGGCATCTTTGTGAATGACGGCCTGCAAAAACTAAAAAATTGCGGATTAATCCAAAAGCTGATCTGTACCGATTCTCATGCGAATTGTTCTGAACTGGCCAACGATGATTTCTTGGAGGTGCGCACCATTGCTGGATTGATAACGGGGTTATTTGCTTAACCTTCTTCCGAAGCCTGCATATCAGTCGGCTTATACTTTTCAAGCGCTTTCTCCAATTGCAGTTTGATCTGTTTAACTAATATGCGAGGACCAAGAACTTTTATCTTCGATCCAAAACCGAGCAACTCGCGCTCCAATTCAAAGTTCAGTATGACACGAATACTGAATACCATACCATCGGCCTCTTCTTTTAACAGTTTTTGGGTGTGATGCAGCGGCTTGGTAATAATATATGGCGCGTTGGCATTATCGATCCACAAAACCACTTCCGTATCACGCTGACCAGGCGATTTGGTAACACCAATGACATCATTGTAATAGGCAACCAGGTCAATGCCGGTATTTTCGCGGTATTCATCCTCATGTTCTGTAACAGATTGTATTCGATCTAATGCAAGATTCAGTAACGGCGAATGCTTTCGATGCGATTGCCCCAGCACGAACCATCGGTTCCGGTATTCCTTCAATAAATATCCGCTAAAACAAAATGTGCTGGCCTCTCTCGCTTTAAACGACCGGTAGGTAATACACATCGTCCTTTTTGCGACGATAGCTTTACGTATCACCTCAATCCATTCCAGTCCTTTCAGGTTGTCGTTTTTTTCGAAATCAATTACCGGTGCGCTTTGCGTTTTTTGGGTGTATATTTTGTCTTCCAGTTTGCTCACCATTTCGTTCAGGTCTGCAAAATGGCTGAAGCCTTTGAACTGTTTCAGCAGATCGGATACTTCACCGAGTACCTGCATATCCTGGTTATTGAGCGGGATATTGGTTATGCTGTAGCTTTTATCCCCGTAAGTGTAGTACTTCTTATCAACTACCACAATAGGCGCCTCGTAACCCAATTTATTACTGCGCATCATTTCGATATCCGCTTGTATGGTGCGGCGGCTCACACCTGTCAGAATACCCTGGTATTCATATAGGGCATCCGAGCAGGCA
>DASZWG010000477.1:0-3373 GCA_035546675.1 Mucilaginibacter sp.
ATTGGATGTAGAATTTGCGCCCAAATCTACAATTTTGTTTCACAAAATCAGGTATCAGAGATCGCTGATCAGATATTAGTTTAGTTTTTCGGAATGATTCGAAAATTTTAAGGTAGCTAATCCCTGATCTCTGATCTCTAATCACTATTTTCGCCCATGCTCAAAGCCCAATCCATCCGAAAATCCTACGGCCATTTGCAGATACTGAAGGGTGTCGACCTGGAGGTGAAAAAAGGAGAGATCGTAACCATCGTCGGTGCATCGGGTGCGGGTAAAAGTACCCTGCTTAACATTCTTGGTACACTGGACAAAGCCGATTCGGGTACTGTGATCATCGGCAATACAGATGTAAGCAAGCTGCGGAGCAGCGATCTGAGCGACTTCAGAAATCACAGGATCGGCTTTATATTCCAGTTTCACCACCTGCTGGCTGAGTTCAATGCACTCGAAAATGTATGTATCCCGGCCCTGATCGCGGGAGAATCGCGTTCTAATGCTGAAAAAAAAGCGATTAAACTACTTGAAAGGCTTGGACTGGCTGAGCGCACCGGGCATAAACCCAGTGAGTTATCGGGTGGTGAGCAGCAAAGAGTGGCGGTTGCACGTGCGCTTGTTAATAAGCCCTCGATGATATTTGCAGATGAACCGTCGGGCAACCTGGATTCGACGAATGCCAACGAGTTGCATCACCTGTTTATGGAACTGCGTGATGAATACGACCAAACATTTGTGATCGTTACCCATAACGAGCACCTGGCCGAACTGGCCGACCGGCAGGTGATGATGAAGGACGGCCAGATCATCCCCTGATCATTTGATGTTTACTCTAATTACAGCAGCAAATTCGGCGGAAGCCTATCAATTGAAGGGCAAATTGGCTTCGGACAAGGTATTGCTGGGCGACTATGCAGATCTGCCTGAACCATTGATAAAGTCGGGTGCGATGCTTGCGTTACCTAACCCATCCAGCCCCAGTTATACTCATCGTATGCTTTCATTTTGTCTCGACAGGAATATTACCGTTGTTTATCCGCTGCGACCGGAAGAAAAGAAACAACTAACAACAGCCGGGCAATTGTTTTCGGAATATGGGATCACTATTTTTTGCAGATAGATGCTAAAATATAGCGACATAGACCCTCATAAGGATGCCTTTATCTTCGAACTGGATAATGTCCTTTATCCCGAAAAGGATTATTTATTCCAAATATATTACCTGTTCACGGCTTTGCTCGAATATGCACACCTGGTCGATGCCAAAGAGGCAACCGATTTCATGATTCAGACGTACCTTTCAGAAGGGAAGGATGTTGTTTTTGATAATCTGAGGAAAAAGTTTAACTTCGGAGAAAAATACAGGTATAATTTCAAGCTTTTGAATAACACTGCCCGGCTTCCGCTGAAGCTTTTATTATATCCGGAGATGCTGAGTTTATTGCAGGAAATAGTTGTGGACAGGAAAAAGATATTCATTGTGACGAACGGTAACCCGGAACAGCAATTGAACAAGATCAAACAAACAGAATGGAACGGCCTTGAACCGTACCTGACCTGTTATTTTGCCGAAGAGATCGCTTCCAAACCGGCTGTGGATTGTATTGACCTGCTGATCAAAGACCATTACCTGCAGCGCAATAATATACTAATGATCGGGAATTCGCATATTGATGAGGATTGTGCCATAGCTTGTGACATTGATTACGTGAGTGTAAATGGATTTTAATCCGCTTTTTATAACATATTGTAACATATTTCGTTAACAGTTAAATATTTTCGCCGACAAGAATTTTTTTTCGAAAACATATGAAAAGATCGCTTTACTTTCTTCTTTTTCTCTCCGTATTCGTGTTTCCTTCCTGTAAGAAGGATAAGAAGACAACAACTAACAATAATGGCCCCTCAAAAACTGGTACCACGCTTCAACTGATACAGGATTCGATATACCTGTATGCCAAAGAAGATTACCTGTGGTATGCATCGTTGCCGAGTTATTCAACATTCAACCCACGCGGGTTTACCGGCGGGGACGACCTGACAGCGCTAACCAACGAGGTGAATGCACTGTCGCAGATCGCGATTAACCCTGCTACCGGTGAACCGTATGAGTATTATGCCGATAATCCGGGTGAAGCTAAATATTCGTTTATAGATGATGGTTCGGTTTCAGCCGAATTGAACGGAGTGAGGGGCGATTTTGGCTTTGCACCGTTGTATAACCTGGTGAATGACCTTAGGGTAAAATATGTTTATCCCGGATCACCAGCCGACCTGGCGGGTATTAAGCGGGGTTACCAGATCACCAGCATCAATGGCCGTACAGCGCTTTCGTACGATGGCCCCGGATATGGCACCGGTACCAGCGCAAACCTGAATTATGTCATTAACGCTTATTCAAACAGCAATACGATATCAATGACATTGATGAAGCCGGACGGTACCACGCTTACGGTAAATAACATGAGCGTTGCTAACTATACGGTGAACCCGGTTTTGTATTATAACACTTATGATGAAGGGAATGGGCACATTGTGGGTTACCTTGTTTTCAACAGCTTTACTTCGGATGCAAATGCCGATCCGCAGCTTACAACTGCCTTTAATGACTTCCAATCAAAAGGAGTGACCGATCTTGTAGTCGACCTGCGTTACAACGGAGGGGGGTATGTATCAACTGCAGAATACCTGGATAACCTGATCGTTCCTCCATCCAAATCGGGTACGCTAATGTATAATACATATTACAATAACACGCTCCAAAGCGGCAATGAGGTCCTGCTCAAAAACCAAACACGAAAGGATCCAATCTCCGGTCAGGATTATACCTATGCAGACTTCAGTTATTCAGTTGCCGATAATTCCGTCAACTTTTCTAAAATAGGTTCGCTCAATATACAGCGCGTATTCTTCATCATCACCGGTTCGACGGCTTCTGCAAGCGAATTGACGATCAATAATCTTCGCCCCGAACTGGATGTACAGTTCATAGGCGAGCAAAGCTATGGTAAACCGGTAGGTTTCTTTGATATCGATATCAACAAATACCAATTGTATATCCCCGAGTTTTATACGCAGAATTCGGCCAGCCAGGGTGGTTACTATAGTGGCTTTACCCCAGGCACCAGCGATTACCCGGGCGTGCAGGATTATGATGATGTAACCAAAGATTTTGGCGATCCAGCCGAAGGGTTGCTGGCGCATGCACTCAACTACGTGAAAAATGGCACCTACACTGTCCAGTCGCCTGTGATCCAAAGCTTGCCCGGTCAACAGGAAACCTTCTCGGTAAGACAGCAAAACGCAATCGGCATCAAAATGAATCGCGGGAAATTTATGGGGATGATTTTCGACAAAAAACTTAAGATGAAATAACGGC
>DASZWG010000478.1:0-8282 GCA_035546675.1 Mucilaginibacter sp.
AATCTCTCCCGGTTTAAAAGGATGCATATCGTTACCGGCGATGAGCGTACCTTCGCCGTTCAGTATCCAGGTCACCTGGGCTTCTTTGTGCCGGTGCAGGTAAGGGTAAAAATAAGGCAGGTTATCCTCCTGCACAATCACGCTTTTATCGTGCGCAACCGGAATAGTGAATTGCAGTACTTTCATCCGGCTCAAAACTATGCAAATATTAACTCACATCAAGGCCATAAGCCTAAAATATGGTCAAAAAACAGCACATTAACTCCTATTTAAAATATTGTAACAGTTATGATACTATCCGGGTTGCTTTTACGTATTAAAGGGGTTACTTTTAGCAACGAAAAACAGACTAAAGATCACTTCAATTATATAAATAACCCCGGAAGGCGCCTCGGTACAAACGCGGGCGTCTTTTTTGCAAGCAGGGAAATATACTTCAGGTAACCATCTTATGCCTGTGACGTCTAATTACTTAAATTTTATTTTTGACTTGTTTTTTACAGGCATCATTTTTGTAATTTTATACTACATTTGAAATAACATCATGCGCATACTAAGATTTATGGCTGTAGGCGCCGCAATAGGTTACGGCATCTACTACCTCACGAGGGAAAAAGAGAACGGCAAATCGATACTGGAAGAATTGATCGAGGACGGACCAGATTATGTAGACCGCGCCAAAAAATATGTCGAATACACCGTCGACCAGATAGCCGAACGGCTGCATACCAAATAAATTCCCATCATTTACCGAACAAAAAAGTCCCGGTTGTTAAGCCGGGACGTTCAACTAAATCAAGCAATCTCATGCCTGCTTTCCATCTTTCTCAGGGATGGGAAGATCTTTGAAGTTCACGCTTTTAAAACAGTTAACCGGCCCTCAGGTCAGGTCCGGTCAACCGAATATTGTTTAGCAAAATCATCAGTCGCGGCCGCCCGGAGGAGGACCACGGAACCCGCCCGGGCCGGGGCCAAACCTGCCGCGTGGCCGCTGACCGGCAAATTTCTGCAACCTGAGTGTAAAGGTGAGCAGGTAGTATCGCCCAAGCCTGTTCACGTTGCTTTGCGCGATGGAATAGGCTGTTTGGGTCGAAGTAAAGCCGGTGTTCTGGTTAAATACGTCATTCACCGAGAAACGCAAAGTCCCCACATTACCTTTCAGGAAGCGGCGCTCGATATAGGTATTAAATATGTTGGGGTTAGTCGCGCCCTTGTAACCTTCGTAAATGGTTTTGGTATAATCATAGCTCAGCGTCCAGTCTTTCCAAACGTAATTCTTTCCGTTAACGCCTAAAGTGACGGTCCTGAAATTATTATTGACATTGGCTTGCTGGATAGAATTATCCGAATGGTTGATGCTGTAGCTGGCGTTCGCTTCGGCATCGATCACATCGGTGATATCCACCCGGAAGCGCAACCCCTGGGTCAGCACCAGGTTTTTGGCGATGTTCTTTTGGGTAGTTTCGGCAAAGGAGGCCGAATCTATATTGCTGATATAGGAGATATTATTGTTATACGATATGTTACCGTTAATGAACAGGGTATATTTCCGTTTTTCCCATGGCTTAGCAAACAGGTAAAATGCCGATGCCGAGTAATAACCGGTAGCGTTTTGGTACTGGGTCAGGATAGTGCCGGCCAGTTTAGGGTCCGTATAATTTCTCGGGTAAGTCACCGTGTTGGCAACGATCTTATGGTCCGTCTGCGTAAAGTTGATGTTCGAGAAAAATACATTACCCGAGGCAAAATCGAACTTGTTATAGCGGATATTGACGGTGTTGTTGTATTCGGGCAGCAGGTCGGGATTACCCTGTACCGGGTAGGTCGCATTCGAAAAATCAATCACCGGCTGCAATTCACTGTACAGTGGCGAATTGCTCGAACCGCTGTAGTTGATACTTAATGCCTGTGTGCGCGAAAAGTTGTAAATGAACCTCGCTACCGGCGAAAAATTGAAAGTCGTGACATGCGTAGGCGTACTAACCGACGAGGAGCCTTCCAACAAAGTCGGCTCGCCTGCGATACCCAGCACATAGTTGTATTTCTTTTCAATAAAGCGATAATTGACCCCGATGCGGTTGGTAATGAAGTTGAAATTATAATCGTTGCTCAGTAAATCATATTTGTTGCTTATACCATCGGCAGTAAGCGTATCGGTCAGTTTATCGGCAGTTGTGTGAGCATTATGATAACCGTAGTTCGCTTCCAGGTACCCATGTTTGCCTACAGGTTCGATATAAGAAAGCGAAACGCCTGCGCTGTCCGTCCGGCTATTGGTATTGATCATCTGGTTTACCGGGGCATTGGCTTTGCCTGCAAGGTAATTGTACATCGGGTTTTGATACTGATCGCTGGTAGCGGTTCCGCCCGTCAGCATCACGCTGAAGTTGCGCCCGTGACTATTAAAACGGTGGTTGTACAAGATACCCGAACCAAAGCTTGGCGCCGATGAATGTGAAAGCAGGTTCAGGGTGTAATCCGAAACAACATTAGCGTTTGTGCTTAACTCGCTTGCAGCAGTTTCGTTGGTATGTACTCCGCCATAAGTAAAGGTCGGGGTAAATTTGAAGTAGTTCACCGTGTCGGGTTTGTATTCGATATTAAAATTGAAACGGTGATTAAGGTTTTTATCCTGCTCGGTACTGTTGCTGTTTTGCGTGCTGGGGAACTGCAGCGATATATTATTTTGCAGCGATGAAGTAACGGTATTCACCGTATTATCTGCAACGCTGTAGCTGCCATAAACCGTAACCTTCTTACCCCAGTCGTCCCGGTAGTTGATGCCGATGGAACGCACCGTGGTAATGCCATTGCTGTTCCCGCCGAAAAGTCCCGGAGGGCCCCCGCCGCGGCGCCCGCCAGGCCCGCCGCCAAAATTGAATAAACTGGTATTCGTATTGTTGAGGTTACCCAGTACCGATATCTGCCGGGCATTATTAAAACTGAACAAGGTACCGGAGGCAATGTAACGGTTGCCCTCCTTCGTTCCGTCCACTTCCGGTATCGCATCACTGCCATCGCCGGCCGTAAGCTGGGTGAAGTACCCGTAATTCTTATTCTTTTTGATATTGATGTTCAGCACCTTCTGCGGATCGCCGGTCTTGATACCGGTTATATTGGCCTGGTCGCCGTAGTCGTCAATTACCTGTATGTTCTGTACCAGGTCGGCGGGCAGGTTCCGGGTAAGGCTCGTTACATCTCCCGCCATGTAATCTTTGCCGTTCAGCCGCACCTTGCTTACGCTCTTGCCCTGTGCCGTAATATTTCCGTTAGCATCAACGTCTACTCCGGGCAGCTTTTTGATCACATCCTCCACTGCGGCTCCTTCGCGCACTTTGTAGGCAGCGGCAGCATATTCCACCGTATCTTCCTTTAGCTTGATGGCGTTTACATCTTCTATAGTTACACCTTTGAGCGTTATTGCATCGCTTTTTAAAACAATAGGGGCAAGCTCTACGGGTGTATTGGCGTTGTTAAGAATAAAACGGCGTTTGATCGGCTTATAGCCTACCGAAAACACAACAAGACTGAACTGGTTTACAGGTACCGAATTAAACGTAAATTTTCCGTTAGCATCCGTTGCTACCATAGAGCTGTCTTTGCCGGTAAGCAATTTGATAGTAGCGCCGGGGATGGTCATCCCGGTGGTGTCTTTTACCACGCCGCTTACCTGCCTGCCGGTTTGGGCAAATGCACCTGCACTCAGGACAAACAATAAAGCCGATAATAAGTATTTAAGTTTCATATTTCCGAATAATGATTGCACAAAACAACCATATCGTTTGAGTATAAAAAAACAGAATAGACGGGTAAGCCGCTAACACCGATGAGGGATGATTTTTAACCTATAAATACCCCATGCAGGGCGATGAAAGCCCTGTCAGCCCGTTCAAAGAGTAGGTACGGTTGTTCGTCGGTGAAAACCGGCTGCCGGGCGGTTTGAATTTGCCATACCGATCACAGTATTTAATATTGTAACCGTTTTATTACAATCTTTTGGATCGGGTGATCGTAAATTAACTATAAAAATGAACGGACAAAGTTCTTACAGCAAGCTGGTTGGTGTCCTGATACAGATATTAGTATGGGTTGTATTCGGTTTGGTGCTGTTTTTTTACCAGCCTTACCTGTCCAATATCACTGTACCCGTACAATTCTGGATCAAGCAGGTCATTATACTCGGGATGCTGGCGGCCGCTTACTATACCAACTCGATGGTACTGGTGCCCCGGTTTTTGCTAAAAAATCGTACCGGGTACTACTTCCTGTTTATCGTCATCATTGTAACGGGTATCGTTTTTCTCTCCGGTCAGATCGATCGCTGGCTTCATATTCATCAGTTGATGGATGCAGCTTTTCACAGGCACTGGCAAAATATGGATCATCAGCACGGGCCGCCTAAACCGGGTAAAGGAGGCCGCGGCGGGTTAGATACCATTGGCATTGCCATTATTGCACTGGTATTGGGTATAAGCACCAGTGTAACCACCACGCAAAAATGGCAGAAAGACAAACAAGCCCGCGAGGAACTGGAAAAGGACAAGGTAACTTCGGAACTTTCATTCCTGAAGGCACAGATCAACCCGCATTTCTTCTTCAATACGCTCAACAACATTTACGCGCTGACAGTGGTCGACGCCGAAATTGCGGGCAAAGCCATTCACCAGCTATCGCGGATGATGCGATACCTGCTTTACGACACTCAGCAGGGCCCCACCATGCTGAGCCAGGAGATCGCATTTGTAAAAGACTACATCAGCCTGATGCAACTACGCCTGACCGATGTGGTGAAGATCAACTTTTCGTCGCCGGCTGAACTCCAGGATATGCCCATCGCCCCGATGATCTTCCTTCCTTTTGTTGAAAATGCTTTTAAGCACGGCGTCAGCGCAACGCAGCAAAGCTATATTGATATTGCCGTTGTACAAGACGGGAAAATACTGGACCTCACGGTAAAAAATTCGATTATTAACGATAATAGTGTTAGCTTAGATACCAGCAGCGGCATAGGCCTGGCCAATACCAGGCGCCGGCTCGACTTGTTATACCCGGGCAAATACCTGCTGGAGATCAACGAGCTTAATGCCGGTAAAGAATATATCGTTCACTTAACGATCGACCTGTCATGACACTGGATTGTATTGCGGTTGATGATGAGCCCCTCGCGCTGGGCCTGGTGTGCAAGTATATCGAGCAAACGCCATTCTTAAACCTCATAGGCCGTTATTCGGGCGCTGTCGATGCGCTTAAAGCCATACACACGCAAAAGATCGATCTCATCTTCCTGGATATACAGATGCCCGACCTGAACGGGATCGAGTTGGCGCGCGTACTGGGAAAAGGCGTTGAAAAGCCCCGCATTATTTTTACCACTGCGTATAACCAGTTCGCCCTGGAGGGGTACAAGGTTGATGCGCTCGATTATCTATTAAAACCTTTTAATTACGAGGAATTTCTGCGCGCAGCGCAAAAGGCCCTGAATTACAGGGAGCTGCTCAATAAGTCCAATTCGCACGAACCCGCTCCAACTGCTGCTGAAACGGCGCACAGCGATGACCAGTACCTGTTCCTGAAGGTGGAATATCAATTGGTTCGCATTGCGCTGGACGATATCCTGTATATCGAAGGGCTGAAGGATTATGTAAAGGTGCATCTGAAAAGCAGTGAGAAAGCACTGTTATCACTCACCAGCCTTAAAGCACTGGAAGAAAAATTGCCATCCAGGCGGTTTATGCGTATCCACCGCTCGTTTATCGTGGCGCTGGACAAAATCACTTCCATGACCAAGAATTCTGTGCAGATCGGCAAAATGATCATCACGGTAGGCGATCAGTACAAGGATGCCTTCGGGCAATTCCTGTCCAAATGGGTCTAACCCGCAAATCATCTCCTCAACTTATGCCCCACATCCCCAAAATGGGCAATCATCATTTGCCATTGTGGAATTTTTTCTAAACAAATGCGCCCTATTGCCGCAAAAACGGCGTGGCCCGGATTTTGCCTCTATATGGAAAACATTATTACTATGATCTACATTGCGTCATTCATCTTACTGGTAGCTGTTATAGCTCTTGTTACTAACCGGCTGAATGCCAAGACTCCATGTGAGCACGATTGGCAGGAGCACGATCATTCTTTCAAATGCTGCAAATGCGGAAAGAAGATCCCTGACTATACAGCCGTGTATGCTGATCAGCACAATTCGTCCTTTTCGGAAGCTGCATAAATTCCGGCAAGCTTATAATCACCCGCCGCGCCATAAAAAAAGCAGCCGCTACCTCGCGTAACGGCTGACTATCCACTAAACTAAACTAACTATTAACCATCGGTCCTGGTTACCGTTATCACACGGTACGCCCGGGCAGGCGCAGGATAATGATCTGTTGAGAGGTTAATAAGTTCAATTTTCATACGGGTCTCATTTTATGGCGGCGAGGCCGTCGCTCTCGCAACGGCCACCGCCAAAAACAAGCAGGACATTTAGACCCTAACTCTTATCCTGTTGCTCTTTCATAAGGGGCATTAATACCGGCTTCACAGTCCATGTTTTTCATTTATCCCCGCTCATGCACTGGTTACCAGAAAAATGAACTCGGCTAAGGCATAGTTAAGGTAGATGAGCGACCGCCGGGCCCACACGACTAACACAGTGATGATGATCATAATTTATTTATTTTAACTAACCCGGTATCAAAAATGGCGATTACGGATATCAAAAACAGTAGGGATAACACGCTATTTCGTACGTGTTTTTACGCAAATTTGAAGTGAAAAAATGGCAGGAAAATCGCCGAAAAGCTTATAAAAAGCTACAAAACAGCTATGTGCAGGCATCAATTACAGTAAGATAGAACTGACTATTTATTGCAGGGCGATAACAGTTGCTGAGGAAGCAGCGACTCATCAATTTTGGCGTCGGTGATGTTTGTTTTCCATCCTTTTACTTTGCCGCAATTGCCCTGATCCCAGATGTCATTTTTCTCGCCTTCACTGTTCGTCCAGTTAACCTGGTTATCGCTGATCTCATCGAACGAACATTCCGCATTGGCTTGCGCCCAAATGTACAATCCGACATTGGCGAAAACACGCCATTTTGAAAAGATCTGATTACCGATGATCGAGATATGATCGCCGCCGGATATAGCCATGCCATATTGACCGGGATTGACAAGGATATTATTTTTTGCGACCTGGTACGATCCGCCGTTATCACCCAGCATGATGCCGCCGCCTGTTTTGCTGGGGCCGCCGCCCCTGATGCAATTACCGATGACCTGGATCGGGTCCTTTTCTATACCGTGACTTTTGTACATATTGATCGCATCCTCGGGGTGACTTTCACCCAATATGTTTTCGAATTTATTATAGTTGACCCGGCAGCGCGGCCCGCTTACATTGTTAAACTGCACAAACGCCCCCCGCGGATAGGGACCAACCATGTTTTTACCCTCGCAATGATGCACGTTAATGGCATAGCTGTCAACCGCGTACACCCCGGTTGATACATTGGTTACATACGAACTATCGACCATAATATTGGCGCTCTGGTATATGTAAATGCCTACCCTGGTCGAATTGCCGCAATAGCAGTGCGTTATGCGGATGTGATCGCAATTGATGATCTGGATACACGGCTCATCGTCGCCGTTAATACTGTCGCCCCTGATAACAAGGTTGTGCGCGTTTTGAATGATGATCGGTTGCGACGCCTTGTGACGCTGGCAAAAGCCCTGTGCAAAGGCTCCTGTTAAGATCAGTGATAAGGAAAATGTTAAAAGTATTTTTTTTTGCATACGTGTTATCCGCAATTTAATGTCAAAAACATATATCAGGCCAAAACACATGTAATTATTTTATTACTAAAAAAAATTTCTATTGTGTTGTGCAGACGCAATGGAATATTTATCTTTCAGAAATCAATTTTCAAAACCTGAAAGATCATGATCAACAGAAGGAAATTTCTTGCGGGCTCGGGTGCGGCTGCCCTCGGAGCGCTTGTTTTACCTAAGGCCGCGTCTGCATTTCTGGCTGAAGCGGCGCGTCACCCGCTGGGGGTGCAGTTATATACGCTCTTTAATGTTATCGACGCCGACGTAAAAGGCAGCCTGAAAAAGGTGGCCGGGATAGGCTACACAGAGGTCGAATCCGCCTTCAGCAAATTGCCCGGTTACTATGGAATGACACCTAAAGAGTTCGCCGCATTGTGTAAAGATACCGGCCTTTCGTGGAAATCGCACCACGTTTTGGGCGCCCCCTTTAAATTGCCGAAAGGATTTAAGATG
>DASZWG010000479.1:0-6919 GCA_035546675.1 Mucilaginibacter sp.
ACAGCCTTCGAAAAACTGAAAACACTCTCCGGCGACGAGCAGGAAGCACTCAGAACAATCCAAAAATTTACTACCGAACAAAACATCTGGCTTATTACCACCCGCAACGGGCACCTTGAGTTCTGGAGCGGTATAAAGATCATCCCCGACCGGCTCAGGCATATACATGAGGGTTATTCATTCATTCACGAGGATAACGGTTATTATGATGTTGTAAAAAAAACCGAGGGTAATTTCTCGGCCTTATTTTTTATCCCCGTAAAAGCTGATTATCCTTTCGAAAATAAATACCTTCAGAACACCTTCGCAAAGAACTTGCTGAATGACAATAATATCCAGATCGCTGATTTTGCCGACAAGAATATTTATGAGATCAACAGCATCAACAATACCTACCTGTTTTCAGTAAAAGCAGATCCCGACCAGGTTAGTCATAAATTCTTTTATTTTGAGGCTGTTGTATGGACGCTATGTATCCTCGTTCTTTGCCTGCTTATTCATAGCATCTGTAATCATTTTTCCCGTAAAGGCTATCCATACCTTTCATTTTTATTGCTTGGCGCTTTTATCATAGGCGAGCGGTTCATCAATCTTTATTATCATTTCCCGGATTTCCGTTACAAACCCCGGCTTTTCGACCCCGTCTTGTATACTTCGGGCGCTTTATTTCACAGCTTCGGCGATTTTTGCATCAACGTTTTAGCCATAACCTGGTTCCTGGTATTGGTATACCGTAACCGGGATAAACTGTTAAAGCCTGTCCATAATAAATTTGCCGGATACGCCGTCGTTTTTCTTAGTACATCAGTGCTTATCATTAGTTCGGAGCTGCTGTTAAAGTTGTTTTACGGACTTGTAATGTTCTCCAAAGTAAATTTCGATGTAAACAATGTACTCAATTTATCGGCCTTCAGCATACTGGGTGTACTCATGCTTTGCTTCGGGTTCCTGATCTTTTACCTGCTGGTCGAGATATGCCTTTCGGTATGCAAGAATTTAAATATACCGGTTGCGCACCAGGTGGCCATCCTGATATTGGGAGTCGGGATCATTACAGCGATCTCGGAGCATAAAAACGGGGAGTTTACTTTTTTTTACCTGCTATGGGCGGTTTGGGTCATTATCAGGGGATATGCTTACCAGTATAACAATGCGAGGCTTAGTTCAGGGGCGCTTGTTAGTATAGTTTTGGTTTGCGCAGTGGTTTCGGCCATCAAGCTCAATCATTTTCTCTCACTTAAAGAAATAGGCAACCGCAAGGCATTTGTGCAAACACTGAAAGAAACAGATGATACAACTGCTGACAGGATATTTAAAAAGATCGAAAAAAATATTATAAATGATCCTGAGGTCACCCGGTATCTTACGGATACGGACCGCAATATCGAATATCTTAAAAACTACTTTCAAAAGACCTATTTCGATGGGTATCTAGC
The DNA here is from genome assembly GCA_035546675.1 of Mucilaginibacter sp. Lineage (GTDB taxonomy): Bacteria > Bacteroidota > Bacteroidia > Sphingobacteriales > Sphingobacteriaceae > Mucilaginibacter. Next base: position 1,437 of record DASZWG010000479.1, read on the forward strand.
CAGGTACGATGTGGATGCGTATGGATATGACAACCGCAACGAAGCGCTCTCGGCCATAAAAAAATACGAACTGAGCGTGTTTAAAGAACTGGTGATGTACAGCGCCAACAAGGTGTCCGATTACTTCTACCGGAGTATTGACGCTTATGGGCTCGACTATTACTTTGCACTGTTACCGATATACCGTAACGATAGCCTGCTGGGGACTATAGTTGTCGAACTGAAATCGCAAACAGAACAGGATGAAAATGCCTTTCCCGAATTGCTGGCAGCAAGCAATGGCCGCCTCAGTGATGATCTGAAAAATTATTCCTATGCCTTCTATTCCGACAATAAACTCGTCGGGCAATATGGTAAATATATCTACAGCCTGACCAATAACGAATTCAAGGGGAAATTGAAACAGTACGTATTTAAAACAACCCGGGCGCCTGAGCCTTCGAGGTATAGCCTGTGGACCTCCTACAGCCACCTGATCTACCAGTCAAGCCCCCGTTACCTGATCGTCGTCAGTAAAGAAGAAAATGTTATCATCGATACGATCACATCGGTGACTTTCTTTTTCATTGTCTTTCTAGTCTTTAGCGTACTCATCTTCATAACGCGCTGGCTGTGGGCGCGCCTCAGGATCATGTACATCGAGGACAATTATTTCCACTGGGTTTTAAGACTAAATTTTGACCGGATATTGTACAAAACGCGCATCCAGTTTTCTATTGTGCTCGCGGTTATGATCACCCTGGTACTGGTAGGTTTTATTACCTATATATCTATAGTTGATCAGTACGATGCGCAGCAGGAAAACATGATCAGCAACAAGCTATCGCATATCGTTAAAGCTTTTGAGATCGGGGGATATGATAATATCATTAACCACCCTACGGAAGACGGGCAATTCAAGTTTGATGAGTTCGCAAACACGTATTCAGCCGACCTGACGCTTTTTGACACCAATGGCAACGAACTGGTATCTACCCAACCCAAAATATATGACGATAAACTGATTGCCCGAAAAATAAATGCACGTGCCTATATTTATCTGAATCGTTTGCAAAAATCGGGGTTCATCAACAACGAGATCGTCGGTCTGCTGCACTACAAGGCGGCTTATGCTCCCGTTAAGGATTCGAAACAAAGAACACTGGGCTATCTTCAGCTCCCCTATTTTGCCAACGAGGCCGACTATACATCGCGCGTAGGATCGCTGTTAAATGCCATGATCAACATTTATGCCCTGATCTTTATCGCTATCGGGCTGCTGGCCATCATCATAGCCCGGCAGATCACCAACCCGCTCAACATCATACAATACAGCCTGAGTAAAACTATTTACGGGCAAAAGAACGAGCCTATTAAGTGGGAACGTAATGACGAGATAGGAGCCCTGGTAAAAGAATATAACAACATGATCGCCGCACTTGAACGAAGCGCACAAAAACTGGCACAGTCAGAAAGGGAAAGCGCCTGGAGGGAAATGGCCAAACAAGTGGCGCACGAGATCAAAAATCCGCTTACACCGCTTAAACTCGGATTACAATTGCTCGAAAAATCATGGAAGGATAAGGACCCGAAATTTGATCAGAAGTTTGAACGCTTCAGCAAATCGTTTGTCGAGCAGATCGAAAGCCTGTCGTCCATAGCCTCAGAGTTTTCAGCTTTTGCCAAAATGCCAGAGACCCGTATCGAACGTATCGACATTTTTGAAGTGTTAACACAGGTTGTTACTACGTTCCGGCAGATGGAGAATACCAGGATCGTATACCACGCACCCGAAACTTCCTTCTACATTAATGCCGACCGTGACCAGTTGTTAAGATGCTTTAATAACCTTCTTAAAAATGCAATAGAAGCTACTCCGCAGGATAGAGAAGGCGTGATCGAGATCAATTATCTTATCACGAATAAAAGCATATTGCTCAGTATTAAGGATAATGGTTCCGGAATTCCCGAGAATCTCCGCGGGAAAATATTCGAGCCCAACTTTACTACCAAAAGCTCGGGAACCGGCCTTGGCCTGGCGTTTGTAAAGAACTCAGTAGAGAATGCCGGCGGCAAGGTGTGGTTCGAAACAGCTATCGGCGCCGGTACCACATTCTATTTCAGCTTACCCGAAGCTTTGTAAGGCATAAAAAAACCCGCGTAAGTAACGCGGGTTTCGTTAGGTATTTTATTATGTCTCTATTTCAGCGTAAATGTGCCTTGTCCCATTGTTGAGCTATCCGAATAAAGCAGAACGGTATAACTTCCTTTCTGGAAAGCCGAAGGATTTGTCCAGTCAATAGTATACAGGCTGCCATCATCTTTATAATCGATGGACGTTTTATAAGTATACTGCAGCGTTTGGCCGTCGGCTGTAAAATTTCCGGAATCGGATGGCGTTATCAGGTTGCCTGTAGGGTCGATCACACGGACATAAACATCGTGCATAGCCTTATCCGCCAGGCTGTTACTAGCCACATTAAAGTTGATCTTGATCATTTTTGCCGGGCTTGCCCGGTTCACTTCAACTTCTTTTCCGCTATGCTTTACCTTGTAAGCCGCAACGCTAATATTTCCAACTTTCAAAGCCTTGGCTATCTGAACCTTGCTGTCCAGGTCCTTGTTCTGAGCTTCGAGTGTGGTAGCCTGCTGGCTAACGGTAGCCAGGTTGCTCTTTAGGGTATCCCGCTGGTTGGTTAAATCAGCGTTTTGCTTCTTCAATTCCTCAATATCGGCCGTGTACTTCGTTACAAAATAGCGCAGTTGCTTTACATCTTCCTGGGCTTTTGAAAGTTCTGCCGCGGTTAATTTTCCCTTGGCAAGTTCCGTTCGCAATACTTTGATACGGCTTTCCAGCGAGTCATTTTTTGCCCGCAGTTCAGAGGTCATCCTTGCTTTACCAGCGTTCACCTGCTCTATTTGCGCTTCCAGGCTATCCAGTTCGATCTTCAATCTGTTCTTTTCATCTTCCTGGTATACGATCCGGGTATCCGATTTATTCTTTTGCAGGTACAGGTAAACATCTGTCCCTAAAAGGGCCAGGACCACAACTATCAGAAAATAAATGACATTTGAATTTTTTTTAGGGGGCTGACCAGTTTGATTTTCCATAGCAGTTTCTTTTAGTTTTAAATTATGAAGATTTAAATACCTGTTTACAAAATCTTACAGCTGTATTTTTCTTCTTAGGGTTAAAGGGTTTTATGATAATTGATGTTAACATCCAATACAGTCAATTGTTTACACCGGATTGAAATTAATTTAAATATATATGAAAATAATATGAATTTTACTCTCTGTATTTATAATTTATACTGCGGACGGGGTTAAATATAATTGAAAAATGTACCTGCGACAAATAACCCTATTTTATTACTTTTCGTAATAAAAAATTAAACTATCAGTTTATATCTTTGCAATTTTAAATCGATAAAAGGCGTTGTCGATGCGTGTATCCCAGTATTTCTTATTTCTGCTCTCCACTCTTGCCATTGTTGTAAAAGCCAGTGCCCAGAATGATACGCAAAAAGTTGTACATGCCGATACCCCGCATGTAGTGGTTAAAGTGCCCAAGCTTGAACCCAAGCGCGAATTCAGGGGCGAATGGATTGCTACCGTGGTCAATATTGACTGGCCCAGCGATCCGAATCTGCCCGTAGAGAAGCAGAAGGAAGAGTTGATCAACATACTGGATGCCGACCAGCGTGCCGGTATCAACGCTGTGATGTTACAGGTACGCCCCGCTGCGGATGCTTTCTATGCAAAAAGCAGCGAACCGTGGTCAAAATGGCTCACCGGGAAACAGGGCCAGGCACCTGATCCGATGTACGATCCGCTACAGTTCGCCATAACCGAAGCGCACAAGCGCGGTATCGAACTTCACGCCTGGTTTAACCCCTATCGCGCTACTTTTGATCATGATTTTAAGGACTTGTGCTCTTGTCATATCACCAACCAGGAGCCCGGCTGGTTTTTTACCTACGGCGGCATAAAGCTCTTTAATCCCGGCCTGCCCGAAGTGAGAAATTATATTGTCAAAGTGATCCTGAACGTTGTCGACAATTATGATATCGATGGCGTGCACATGGACGATTATTTTTATCCTTACCAGATACAGGGGCAGCATATCCACGATGAACAGGCCTTTAAAGAATATGGTAGCGGCTTTGACAATATAGACGACTGGCGGCGGAACAATGTCGACCTGCTCATTCACATGCTCAGCGACAGCATTCACAAGCATAAATCGTATGTCAAGTTTGGTATCAGTCCCTTCGGGATATGGAAAAATATACGCCAGGACCCGGGCGGATCGGAAACAAGCGGGGGCGACTCATATTATGAATTGTATGCCGATACCCGCAAATGGGTAAAGGAGGGCTGGGTTGATTACATCGCTCCGCAAATATACTGGAACTTAGGCTATCGCCTCGCCCCGTTCGAAAACCTGGTCGACTGGTGGAGCGATAATACTTATGGCCGTCACCTTTACGTAGGACAGGCGGCTTACCGGATTAACGATCCCAAATCTAAAGCATTCAGGAACCCAGCCGAGGTTCCGGACCAGATCCGTTACCTGCGCGATAACCCACGTGTTGAAGGCAGTATCTTCTTCAGCGCCAACTCGCTGATGCACGACCCGCTCGGGTTTACCGATTCATTGCGCAACAATTTCTATAAGTATCCCGCACTGCCGCCGCAAATGCTCTGGCTGGATTCGGTACCGCCAAATGCGCCGAAAAACCTGGTCGTTACAACTAACAGCAGCGGGGTAAACCTGCAATGGCAAACACCCGATACCGCAAAAGATAAACAGACGGCATATGGTTATGTGGTATACCGCTTTAACGGCACAGATACCGTGAACCTGAGCAACCCCAAAAATATTATTCACATACAATACGATACTTCGACCCAGTTTGAAGATGAGACGGCTGCGAAAGGGCATACGTACCTTTATATAATAACATCCCTGGACAGGCTGAAAAACGAAAGCGAGCCGACGCCGACCGTGGCAATTACAACAAATTAGATCATAGATTGATCAATTGTTTTTTGATAAGGCCATCAAGATATAAGTCAATTTCCAGGTCGCCCATGCCATATATTTTGTCTGTATGCCAGAATATGCTATAAATACTTTGCCTGGTTTTGTTGCCACTGTTATAAATATCCAGCAGCCGCTGCTCAACAGCGTTTAACCCATTTAAATTGACACTCAATCTTTTAACATGTGCTTCCATGGCGAGCTTCAGGCAATGCAGGCTTCCCCAAAAATGGGTTTCGTTCAGCCATTTTTCAAAAGCTTTAGCGTCGCTTGCAACGTACAGCTCCCAGGCCTTCCCGGAAATGACGAAATCTTCCTCATCCAATTGAAGCCTGATGTTATCATACAGGTATTCCAGTTCCTCCCCATTCAATTCGCCCATTCCTTTAAAATCCGGTTTGCCCGGAAATGCATCGGGGCAAATCAGGAAGATTGCCGGCGGAGACAGGTCAGTCTC
>DASZWG010000480.1:0-9243 GCA_035546675.1 Mucilaginibacter sp.
TTATCCTTCAGATCCGGTTCGATCAAAAGCCTGGCTTCAAAAACGAGCGCTTCTCCCGGTTCCGAAACATGCAGCAGGTGTTTCTCTATCCGTTCGGTTTCAATCAACGAAGTCCTCATAGGTCAGTGATTTTTCTTTAACGGTTTCTCTTACTTTTTCCAGGCATTTAAATTTCTGGACAGTCGCCGAGCGCACCCCTGAAAAGCCGAACTTTTCAGCGATATCGGTCAGCGGTAACTGGTCATAATAAAACGAGCGGAGCAGATCCATACATTTTTGACCGGCCGTTTTCAGAAAGCTCAGGATCCTGCTTTCAGATGGCTCGCTTTGTTCCTCTGTTTCACGGTCGAAACCATCGATTGACACCAACCGGTTATTATCCTGGTATTTTTTCAGCCATAAGTTTTTGGCGATACCCATTAGATAGGCTTTTTCATGGGTGACCATTCCGGTAGTAATAGCTTTCTCATACCAGATCACCAGCGCATCCTGGAAAATATCCTTCGCCTCATCAAATGAGCCGCCCATTTTGCTCACGTATCTTGCCACTGCCGGGAATACATTTTTGTAGAGCCTAATGAAAAGCTGTTCGCGTTCTTCCGCTGTCTTTACTATGGTCTTTGGTTCACTCATAGCGCCTGTTTTATTATAAGTGCAAGTTAGGGATGAAATATCACCTTTTATTTGAAAAAAATATTTGGTTAGTTGAATTTGACATCGCTTCATATATCCCCACCAGGTGCCGGGATGGAAACATAAGTCATAATGGTAAATATACAATTCAAGTTCGTAAACGACCCTCAAAAATGTCGCATTTTCGGGTTGTTATCCTTGTTCACGGCCATAACTTTGTTATATAATAAAAGGAAATTAAAATCAATGAGAAAACTGATCTATGCCATCAACCTGACCGTAGATGGCTGTTCCGACCATACCAAAATTGGCGGCAGCGAAGAGATGCTTGAGTTTTATACTAACTTCTTTGAGGATATCGACCTGATCGTCTATGGGCGTATCACCTATGAGTTAATGATCCCCTACTGGCCGGACGTTGTAAATGACCCAGCTTCGGAAAAAGCAGAAGTTGACTTTGCGAAAGCCTTTTGTGCCATCGATAAAGTTGTTTTTTCCGGGACATTGGAAAAAGTAGAGGAAAATGCGAGAATAGTCCGTGAAAACCTCGGCGATGAGATCCGGAAACTGAAGCAGCAGCCCGGCAAAAATATATCGGTGGGCGGAGTTGACTTGCCCGGACAATTAATCGAGCTTGGCTTGATCGATGAATTTTATATTGTCGTTCACCCATTTATTGCCGGGGAAGGAAGGCGTCTGTTCGACCATTCCAGGCTGCCCGAACGGTTGAGCCTGAAACTGGCAGATACCAGGACCTTTAATTCAGGGGCTGTAGGGCTGCATTATGTGAAAAAGTAAACTACTGCTTCACCGCTGTCACCAGGGTGCCATCGTCGCCGGTTGTGCCGAACATCAGTTGTTTCCCGGTAATTTTTGATACGATGAAAGGGAACTCGCGGGTTCTGCCGTCTTTCAATATCTCATTTACACGTATGCTGTCGCCCGAAAGTTTATAGGATCCCCGCGAAAGCAGTTCGCCGCCCCACCATATCTGTACGCTGTCTTTCGAGAATAAGATGTAAGGCTTTGCTATATCAAGCTCGGTGGCCGTTACCGTGTCAGGCGGGTTGTGATACGGGCTTTCCACGCGGATGTATTTCCATTTACCTAAAAGGTCTTCGGCTTTGACCGTAACCTTTTTGGTGCAGGATGAGAGCACAATAAGCAGGCTGATTGTAACGAAAGCATATTTTTTTCCCATAATTATTTGAACAGGCTGAACTTAATGATTTCCGCACATACTACAAGGGTAATTTCTCCCAAAAGAAGATGATTCCGGCAAAAAAGCATAAATCGTAAAGCGATTATTGTTTTAGGCTTCCGAAGGTTCAAAACTTTGGAAGCCTTTTTTCTGTGGTGGCGCAGTTACTTGTTCTCCCACCTCGACCAATTCTTTTTCGTGTGATTCTTCTTCAGCGCCTTTGGCATAATTCAGTTTTCTGAAACGCCAGGTAGCAAATGCCGGTTCCTGGAAACGGTTGATCAATTTAAAATACTTAGGGAAGTTATGTATTTCTTCCAGCAGTAAACCGGGAACTATTCCCTCGTTATCGAGTATTTCACGAATGGTATACTCTTTGTCCTTAGTCACCCATATTTCAAAATCCCGCCGTATCTCTTCCGATTTTTCCGGGTCGATGCGGTCGTCCACACATATCACTTTATCGCCGGGCTGCATAATTAGTTACACTGGTTGTAAAAGTTGTATTGGTTGTACCAGACCTAAACAAGTGCCAATAAGACGCAATAATTAACTGCCATTGGCCCTTTTTAAGCTGTCTTCTTTGGCCTGTTTGGCTTTCTTCTTAAAAAAGCCCCTTAGCAGGAAATTATGCTGGGCCGCTTCAAGGTCATCATTCAGCTTAATGGTGCTTTGCTGCAGGTAATTGAGCGTGCTCCTCATCTGTTCGGCGCCTTTCGGGTCGTTCAGCAATACGCCGATGGCATTATCCGTAGTGGTCAGCTTTTTGCTGGCAGTATTCAGGTTCTCGACCAAGGTATTGGCATTCGTTACCGCCTGCTGCAGTTGTGCTGCCGATGCCTTTATCCTGTTGAACGTGGTCGTATCAGTAAGCAGGTTATCCGCAAGACCACCCTTCGTATTCAGCTTTTTGCTGAAAGCATCTAATTGCATAACCATCTGCGCTGCATTTTGGGTAGTGGTCTGTAAATTACGCATTGAATTTCTCAGTTGCTGTCCCATAACGCTATCGGCCAGCAAAGCGCCAACCGTGCCCTTGCCTTGTAATATCTGGTGGCTTAGTTGTTTGAAATCACTGGTGATCGCAAGCAGGTTTTCATTATTCTTCTGGAAGGTCTTCATGATATCGTCGGTCGACAATTGTTTCTGAACCTGCAAAACATCGCCATCCTTAACGGCAGGCGCCTGAGGACTCCCGCCGTCTATTACGATGATTTTATTACCGATCAGACCATCTGACCCGATATGCACCTCAGCATCATCATGGATGAATGGCTTTGCACTTTCATCGATGCTGATCTTTACTTCGACCTTTGATGCAGCTATGAAATGCATTTCGCTGATAGTGCCAACCTTTACACCCGAGAACCATACATTGGCGCCCGGCTTCAGCCCGTTAACGTCTGCAAATACTGAACTGACGTGTATATTGTTGGAAAATGCCCGCTGCGACCCTCCGAGGGTGAATACGCCTACCACAAATACCACCAGGGCGAGTGATAGAAATATGCCGGTTGTGACTGCTTTCCTGTTATCTGTTCTATCCATAAGGATCTTTTACTGTACAAAATTATATTCAAAAAATGATTTTACTCGATCGTCCGGTGTGTTAAAAACTTCTTCGAAGGTACCTACGCGGTCAAATCTGCCGTCGAGCAGCATGGCCACCCTGTCGCCGGTGCTTTTGGCACAGGTCAGGTCGTGCGTGATAATGATCGAAGAAGTGCGGTAACGTTGCTGCACTTCATTGATCAGGTCTATGATCTCCGTACACGTTATCGGATCAAGTCCTGCTGTCGGTTCATCATAAAGCATTACTTCGGGGTTCAGGATCAGCGTCCGGGCTATGCCTACGCGTTTGCGCTGCCCGCCCGAAAGCTCCGAAGGCATCTGGTTGATGGTATGCAATAGGCCTACGGCATCCAGAACGGTTTCGACCGCAGTATTGATCTCCTTGCGTGTCATTCCCTTGCGGTTGCGGACCAGTGGGAATTCCAGGTTTTTTCGCACGGTCATACTATCGTATAATGCACTGTTCTGGAACGAAAAGCCGATCCTCACCCTCAACTCCTGTAACTCCTCTTCGCCTATTGCATTCATGTCGTGCCTCAGTACATTTACTTCGCCTTCGTCCGCTCTTAATAAACCTGAAATGATCTTGATCAAAACGGATTTGCCTGTTCCGGAACGGCCTAAAACCACTAAGTTCTCGCCCTGGTACAGGTCAAGATCGATCCCGCGCAATACCTCCATGCTGCCGAACGCTTTGTAAAGCCCCCTGATGGTGATGACCGCGTTATTATAATCGATATGTGACTTACTTTTTTCCATTACCTGAACCAGCCTGTAATTTGAACGATGATCATTTCTTCGATAAATACCAGAAACATAGCTGTTACAACCGCCCCATTGGCCGCTTTCCCTACACCTTCGGTGCCTTTTTTGGAATAGTAGCCCTGGTAACAGCCCACTATACCGATGGTGAAACCAAATACAATAGATTTAATAAGCGATGATTCGAGGTCAAGAAAAGTTATCGGCTCGAAAACATGCTCCATATAGCTCCTGTAACTGGTGCCTTCATTGAGTGTTACGTTCAGGAACCCTCCTAAAAGACCGATTAATGCTGTGTAGGTGGCCAGCACCGGTATGGCAATTGTGGTAGCCAGAACACGTGTGCAAACCAGGAATTTAAAGGGCTTGGTGCCCGAAACTTCCATGGCGTCTATCTGTTCGGTTACGCGCATGGATCCCAGCTCGGCGCCAATGCTCGACCCCACTTTACCGGATGCGATCAGTGCGGTTACCAACGGCGCCAATGCCCTCAATATGGCGATAGATACCAGTGAAGGCAGCCATGAAGTTGCACCGAACGATGCCAGTGAAGGCCTTGATTGTTTGGTGAAGATAAAACCAACTATAAAGCCTGTCAGCGTGATCAGTGTGAACGAGCGAACGCCGGTTTCAAATACCTGGCGCATCACCTCCTTCATTTCAAAAGGGGGTACAAAGGCTTCCCTGAAAAACCGGAAAATGAACGCGTTGATCTGGGCCATCTCGGCAAAAAAATTCGACAGCCTTTTGGCAACTGTTTTGCGATTTTTAACAGGTGCAGATGTGCTTTCTGTAGTATCCATTAGCGGCGGTAAAGGTATCACTTATCGGCGTATCAACCATGCTGTAACTACAAAAACTTATGAATGTTGTTTGAAAATGATTCTGTATCAACACAAAGTGCAGTTGTTGCCAAAATTATAAAGGTCTGCAGCTTGTTTTATGAGAATAAATGATCATCGGGCACTTCGGGAAAAAAGCGGAGTCAAATAATGCCGTATGACCTGCGGAATAGTATATTTGGGTGCCATTGGCACCAATAAACCTAAAAACATGAAAAGAATAATCGCCACCCTGCTTATGTGTGCAATTGCAATATTCCAATCCCGCGCCCAGGAAAACGCTATGCTTGCGCCAACCCCGCCCATGGGCTGGAATAGCTGGAACATTTTCCAAACCAATATTAACGAACCTTTATTGAAAAAGATGGTCGATGCTTATGTATCGTCAGGTATGCGCGATGCCGGCTACCAGTATTTTGTGCTCGATGATGGCTGGATGGATACGCAGCGGGATGCCAATGGTCAGCTTTATGCTGATCCGAAGAAATTTCCCCATGGTATGAAGGAGTTTGCCGATTATGTTCACTCCAAAGGGTTGAAATTCGGTATCTACAATTGCGCCGGTACCAAAACATGCGCCGGTTACCCGGGTACGCGCGGCCACGAGTACGAGGATGCCCGCCTGTATGCTTCGTGGGGTGTGGATTACCTCAAGTTCGACTGGTGCTATGCAGAAGGCGAGAACGCCCGGGAGGCCTATGCGACCATGAGCAAAGCATTGAAGGCTACCGGCAGGCCTATCGTTTTCAGCCTGTGCGAATGGGGTACTAACCGTCCCTGGGTATGGGGCAAAAATGTTGGCCAGTTATGGCGCACCACCGGCGATATCGGCGTGGCATTTGATAAACCCGTAAAACACAACGGCTGGACACCGCTGAGCGTACTGAATATTCTTGACCGGCAGGACAGCATACGCCAGTATGCAGGACCGGGCCATTGGAACGATCCTGACATGCTGGAAGTGGGCAACGGGCTGACCAATACAGAAGATAAGGCGCATTTTTCGATATGGTGTATGCTGGCAGCGCCGCTGATGGCCGGTAATAACCTCGAGACCATGTCGGACGAGACCAGGAAGATATTGACCAACAAAGACGCTATCGCCATCGACCAGGACCCGCTGGGCACCGAAGCCTTCAGGTACTATGAGTTTGATGGCATGGAGATACTGGTCCGGCCGCTGAGCAATGGCGATATCGCGGTTTGTTTCCTGAACCGGTCCGACCATCCGCAAATGGTTGATTATGAATGGACGGCGCATACTATACAGGATACCATAGCTAAAATGAATGTCGATTTTACCAAAACCACCTATAAATTGCGCGACCTGTGGACGAAGAAGGATGCGGGCACTACGCAAAAACCTTTTAAGCAGACCATACCCTCGCATGATGTAGTGATGCTGCGACTCGTCAGGGAATAGGTTTTATTTACTTATTTATTACACCATCCCAATTTGAAAGCATTGCCAGGAAAAACGGTTTAGATCATAAGACTTACGAAGTTTTTAAAACTTCGTAAGTCTGAAACAGATTTGTAATTTAGAAACATGGGACAATACAACGAACGGGTTGACGCCTATATCGCCAAATCGCCCGATTATGCCAAACCGATCCTGCTGCACATCAGGGAACTGGTACACCGCATAGCGCCTGAACTGGAAGAGATGATTAAATGGGGATTCCCTTTCTTTGATTACAAAGGACCGGTTTGCCAGATGGCGGCCTTTAAAAAGCATTGCGCTTTCGGTTTCTGGAAGGAAAGAATGCTGAAGGACCCAAAGGGTTATTTGAAGGTCGACGGCGAAGTTTCCTCTGCAGGCAGTTTCGGGCCGATCATGAGCATCAGCGATCTGCCGCCTGAAGAGGTCATAGTCGATTTTCTACGGCAGGCCATTGCCATCAACGAGCAGGGCATCAAAACCGAGAAAAAACCATCAGCTCCTAAACCAGAGCTAACCATGCCCGCCGATTTTCAGAAAATGCTCGACGGGAATGCTGAAGCCAAGACTCATTACGAAAAATTCAGCCCTAGCAGTAAACGAGAATACTTAGAATGGTTCGCCGAAGCCAAAACCGACGCTACCCGCGAAAAACGCCTGCAAACCGCGCTGGAACAGATAGCTGAAGGGAAAACAAGGAATTGGAAGTATAAGTAGTCTGGATCCCGATAGCTATCGGGACCACATAAGTCGGAAGTCCGGAAGTAATTACCAGGTAATCATACAGACTGAGCGAAATATAGATGCAGCGCAGATACAGATCATTGGCCATCAAAATTCTGATTGCGATGGGTATTGATGCTGTTTTATTTCTTGGCTTTATACTATGGTGGCAGCCTTCAATTGATGAGTCAACGATTGAATTATTGCTGTTGACGGCCATATTTGTTATCAATATTGGTCTTGCCGTTGCTTTTAAATATACCATCCGATCATGGTATTTTACCCTGGTATTAAATAGCATAATAGCGGTTTTAATATTTCACATAATACTCATAGGCTGGTATGCGTACCAGGATAGTGGTATGGTCAAAATGATATTTTCGGGAAATGAAAAGCATTATGAATTGGTTTTAGACAAAAAGGATACATCTTATAGTTTTTATGAAAAATATAGCGACGGATCTTTGAACAGATTTATGAGCGGTCAATATAAAATTAGTAACGATACTGTTTATTTAACTGATCCTGTAAATCAAATGATGGTTTATAAGGACACATTGATCGGTTTTGAGAAAAAGAAAATAGTATTAAAAGAAGAGTAATGGTCTTCTTCCCAAGGCGAAATTTAAAAGCAAATCTTCCGGACTTACGCGGACTTTCGGACTTTCCGACTCGGGTTAAAAATCCAGCGGCCCTAATCTCCTCATATTTTTGCGGATCAGGTACTGGCGGTGACGAACATAATCACTGGGGTTGGTAGGCGACCATTTCAGCGGATCGGGGAAGATGGATGCAATAGCCGCGGCCTGGTAAGTCGTGAGTTTGGAAGCAGGTTCGTGGTAATAAGCTTCGGAAGCAGCCTCGATACCATAGATACCGTCGCCCATCTCGATCTCGTTCAGGTATACCTCCATAATGCGTTTTTTGCTCCAGAACAGCTCGATCAGCACGGTAAAATAAGCTTCGAACGCCTTGCGCACGTAGGATCGTCCGGGCCACAGGAATACGTTCTTGGCAGTTTGCTGCGATATGGTGCTGCCGCCGATCAGCTTGTGGCTATGCGCGTTTTTATCGATGGCGCGCTCCATCGCTTTAAAGTCGAAGCCGAAGTGATCGAGAAATTTCTGATCCTCGGCGGCTACTGCGGCACGTTTCATGGCATCGGATATCTGGTCAAAATCGACCCATTTTTTGTCGATCTTCCAGTCCTTGCCGTCCGATTTGCGCTCAAAGCCCCGGCTGATCATCAGCCAGGTAACAGGAGGGTTTACGAAACGGTAAACAATAACCCAGCATACCGTTACACAGATATAAATAATAAGCGCAAGTTTCAGGATGCGAAGGATAAGCTTCCAGAGACCGGGTTTCATGCCTCTAAAATATTCAATTATTTGGATACGGAAAAGCAGGATGACATGAATCAGCAGGTTTTAACTTTAAGTTTAGGTGCCTGTGCTCCATAACGGGAATATTTTGTCGTTATCCCCCTTCAGGAAATAATACAACAGCTAATCTGTCAGCATTTTAACTCTATCATTTGAAGTTTTTGGCCTTTTATTTGCTCAATTTATAGATGTCCGGCGGGCCGGCACCTTAAATTGAATGATAACTGCTGAATGGAGCCCGCCGAAACAGGTTTTTTAGCCTGATAAAGTGTATTTTATGTAAAAATGAGTGTGGGGATTGTTGCCCGTTTTGGGGAATGAGAATACACGACCGGATTGACCGGCTCTATGAATTTCGCCTGTACCGGCGGCTGATACCACTATTTAAAGCTGTTTTTTGGAATAAACAGAACAAAAAACGCCTGTAATACGGCTAACATAGGATAGTGCATGATTATTGCATAACTCACCATGCACACTTAATTGATTGTAAGTTATTGAACAAAAAATAAACTTATGCGAAACCTGTCAAAAAACCTGGTTGCCTTAGTCTCTGTACCGCTGCTGTTTTTATGCGCAAGTAATTGCTTTGCGCAAACCGTTTATGACTGGACAGATTCTGCGAAGACCCAAAACTGGAAAACACCGGGAAACTGGTCTATAGCTGGCGTACAAGCAACAACC
>DASZWG010000481.1:0-3581 GCA_035546675.1 Mucilaginibacter sp.
GGTACCGAAGATCACGTAAAAACCGTGTTGGCGAGGGTAAATAATGACATCGGTCAAGCCGTGAGCGAGGAATCGATCTACCAAAAAGCCGGGCTTGGTTTCATTCCCCCCGAGTTACGTGAAGGTGATGCTCTTATTGAAAAAGCCGCCTCAGGTAACCTGCCGCAACTGATCAAGTATAGTGACCTCAAAGGCACGCTGCACAACCATAGCACCTGGAGCGACGGGGTAAATACCATCGAAGAAATGGCTCTGTACTGCCGCGACGAGCTTGGGCTGCAATACCTGGGCATGTGCGATCACAGCCAGAGCGCCTTTTATGCCAAGGGCCTCAGCATAGAACGGGTACTGCAGCAGCATGAAGAGATCGGCAACCTGAACAAAAAGCTGGAGAATTTTCATATTTTCAGGGGAATTGAGTCGGACATTCTGAACAACGGTTCACTGGATTATCCCGACGAAATACTGGCGCTTTTCGATTTTATTGTAGCTTCGGTACATTCGAACCTGAAGATGGATAAGGAAAAGGCTACGGCCCGCGTTATTAAGGCCGTGGAAAATTCGTACACGACCATACTGGGCCACCCGACCGGCCGCCTGCTGCTGAGCCGCAAAGGTTATGAGCTCGATTTTGGAAAAGTGATCGATGCCTGCGCTGCCAATAATGTGGTGATCGAGATCAATGCCAACCCGCTGCGGCTCGACCTCGACTGGCGCTGGCACCGGTACGCACTGGATAAGGGCGTGATGCTTTCCATCAACCCCGACGCGCACCGCAATGAGGGTTTTACGGACATGCTATACGGGACACTCATTGCGCGCAAAGGCGGATTAACCAGAGAGATGTGCCTGAATGCCTGCTCACTGGACGAGATCAGTACGATATTTGAAACAAAAAAGAAACAAATGACCGGTACGAGCATTAAAAATTAATGCCCAATGACTAATGACAAATGACTAATGCCACGATGCCTGGTAAACTGACAGAAAAAGTACGCAATATACAACGATCGGGAAAGCAACCTGCGATACTCGTCATCGGCGACCTGATGATCGACCATTATATCTGGGGCGATGCAACGAGGCTTTCGCCGGAAGCGCCTGTGCCTATCGTGAATGTCAGGGATGAGTCTACCACACTTGGCGGCGCTGCCAATGTGGCCCAGAACCTGGTATCGCTTGGCGCGAAGGTCACACTCGGTGGCATAGTGGGTGACGACGCTTATGGCGTTATGCTTACCGGCATCATGGCTGACGAAGGCCTGGTTACCGACGCTATAATCCGCGACCCGGGCAGACCCACTACCGTGAAAACAAGGGTTGTAGCAGGCAGTCACCAGTTGGTACGGGTTGACCGTGAGATAACCGACCCTGTATCAAGCGCGCTTGAAGATGAATTAACAGATAAACTGGATCATTACATCAATGAGGCCGATATCATCCTTTTTTCGGACTATGGCAAGGGGTTGTTTTCGCACAGCCTGTCGCAACGGCTTATCGGCCTGGCAAAAAGCAAATACAAAAAAGTGATCATCGACCCGAAAGGGTTCGATTACAGCAAATATAAAGGCGCCTCCATCATTAAACCGAACCGCAAAGAACTGGCCGAGGCCGCCAAAACGGACAAGATAAAGTCATTAGACGACCTGCAAAAAGCAGCTAAGATCGTTTTGCAGCAAACAGGGACCGAATACTTAGTGGTAACTTTGTCGGAAGAAGGAATGATCATACTGGATGAGCTTACTTACAAGCAACTACCGGTGAAAGCGACGGCCGTTTTTGACGTGACAGGTGCGGGCGACACCGTACTGGCTACCATGGCCTATTTCCTGGCGTCGGGCCTGGGCATTGAAGAGGCCTGCGACCTGGCCAATCATGCTGCCGCCATCGTCATCAGGCGGGTAGGCAGCGCAACAACGACAATAGACGAAATTATAGCAGAATTAGAGATCAGCGAATAGCAGAATATGACGGCCAACAACATTATTGAGGAATTATATGAGCATAGGCATATCACCCAACTGGTGATCGATACGCTTAGCGATGCGATCGAAACCGCTTGCCGCATGATGGTCGATACGCTGAAAAACGGCAATAAGGTATTGATAGCCGGCAATGGCGGCAGTGCTGCCGATGCCCAGCATATTGCGGCCGAACTGAGTGGCAGGTTCGTTAAAGAGAGAAAGGCTTTGCCCGGCATCGCGCTTACGGTGGATACTTCGGCGCTGACTTCCATTGCCAACGATTACGGTTATCACCATGTTTTTTCGCGGCAGGTGGAAGCGCTGGCCCAGCCCGGCGACCTGTTCATCGGCATATCCACCAGCGGCAACAGCCAGGGGATTTTGAACGCATTGGAAACCGCGCGCCGGATGGATTGTAAAACGCTGGGGCTTTCCGGCCGTAACGGAGGGAAAATGAATGGTTTGTGCGACCTGAACATCATCATCCCATCGGATGTGACAGCCCGCATACAGGAGATGCATATCACCATCGGCCATATTTTGTGTAAGGCAGTCGATAATTCATTTGAATAAATACCAGGGATGAAACAGGACATCGAAAAAACGCTGCTGGATAAGATCAATTCGCTCGAAAACATGGGGCATATCGTTTCCAAATGGAAAAATGAGGGGAAAAAAGTGGTGTTTACCAACGGCGTTTTCGACCTGCTGCATATCGGTCATCTTACTTACTTAGCCAAAGCCGCCGAACTGGGGGATAAGCTTATTATCGGGCTTAACTCGGACGAATCGGTCAGGCGTATCAAAGGCCCCGAACGCCCGGTAAACGGCCAGGATAGCCGCGCCGCCTTACTTGCCGCGCTGTTTTTTGTAGATGCGGTTGTGCTGTTCGAAGAAGACACGCCGATCAAAGCGATCTCGGCGCTCCTGCCCGATGTGCTGGTAAAAGGCGCGGATTACGAAATAGAAAATATTGCCGGTGCCAGGGAGGTGCTGGCCAACGGCGGTGAAGTAAAAACCATCAGCTTTGTGGAGGGTTATTCGTCTACCTCTATCATTCAGAAAATAAGGAACCCGGCAACCTGAAAGCTATGAAGATACTGGTCATCCGTTTCAGCTCGATGGGCGACATCATTTACACTACCCCGGTAGTGCGCTGCCTGAAAAAACAGTTGCCGGATGCCGAAGTGCACTTCCTGACCAAACCCGCTTTCAAATACATCTATGATGATAATCCCTACGTGGATAAGCTGCTGTTGCTGAAACCGGCCCTGTCCGATACGATCACCGACATCAAAGCCGAAAAGTACGATTACCTGATCGACCTGCACAGCAACCTCCGGACGGCCATTATCAAACTGAGAACGGGCATCAAGTCATCCACTTATAATAAACAGCGTATTCGCAAATGGCTGAGCCTGAAGTTTAACCTTAAGCTGGTGCCGCCCGTGCACCTGGTCGACCGCTACATGCAAGCTGTGAAGTTTCTCGGCGTGCAGAACGACGGGAAACCCATCGATTATTACATCAAGGCCGATCATAGCCTTGAAAAGCTGCTGCCGGCTTCGCACCGCGAAAACTATATCGCTTTCGCTATCGGCGCAACGCATTTTACCA
>DASZWG010000482.1:0-4401 GCA_035546675.1 Mucilaginibacter sp.
GTATTGCATACCGGCGGCGCGGCCGTTGAGTGCGGCGCGGATGTACTCCTTCATGCCCTGTTCGCCATGCGCGCTGATTTGCGAGTAGCGCCAGGTATCCGGCTCGTTCAGGGCAAAAGGCAGCAGGAATTCAATGTCGGCTTCCTCGAGCGGGCGCAGCTTTACGCGCTCGTCTTCGAGAATATAGGCGGCTTGCGGGTTAAAGTTGGATGGCATGGGTGTTCAGGTTGTACGTTTGACATCATACGTTATACGTTTCATTGCCCCGGAAAGGGCGTATAACGTACTACGTACAGCATAAAACTAAAAACTTAAAATATTTTAACGCGGTGTTCGTCTGCCATAGTATGGCTTTACAATTATAGCTGATTTTATGTACGACCTAAACAATACGATACTATTTTTGCTGAACTGACACTCCGATAACAATAAATCCCCCTATGCCCGAGAATAATAAACCAAAAGCAGAAAAGAAACCCGGTATATTCAGCCTGCTGAAACCGTACGCCGGCCTGCTGGCCCTGCTGATCCTGTTTGCAATTTTCAGCAATTCGGTCTCGTTATGGCTGCCTAAGATCATACAGCACGGCATCGACGGTTATATCGCCAGTACGATGACAAAGACTGCATTTGTGATCAACCCGATCGCGGTTAAATTCATCCTGGCTATCCTGGCTATTTTCGTGTTTTCGTATATCCAGAGCATTTTACAAACCTATACTTCCGAAAAGGTTGCGCGCGATCTGCGTACGCGGCTGTCGTTCAAGATATCGCAGCAAAGCAGTACCGCTATAGACAAATTAAATCCGTCAAAATTACTGACCAATCTTACAGCCGACGTTGACTCGATCAAGTTATTCGTATCCCAGGCGCTGGTTTCTATTGTGTCGTCGGTATTTATTATCGTCGGTGCCAGCGTATTGCTGCTGACGATCAACTGGAAACTGGGGCTTTGCGTTATCGCCATTATCCCCATTATCGGCATTACGTTTGCCGTCGTACTCAAAAAGGTCAGGGTGCTGTTCAAAAAGCGGTTCGCGATATACGACTGGCTGAACAAGGTGATCAACGAAAGTATACTGGGGTCGACTTTGATCAGGGTGATCAATTCACAGCAACTGGAATTCGATAAATTTTTGAAGGCCAATACCCAGGCCAGGGATCTGGGTTTGGGTATCATCCGCCTGTTTTCGGGGCTTATACCTATCATCACGTTCACGGCCAACGTGGCCACGCTATCTATCCTGGCGCTGGGCGGACATTTTGTTATCGCAAATACCATGTCGCTGGGCGATTTCGCCGCCTTTAACAGTTATCTCGGTCAGCTCATATTCCCTATCCTGGTCATAGGCTTTATGAGCAATATCATTGCCCAGGCTACGGCTTCGTACGAGCGTATCACCGCCGTGATCGAGGCGCCGAACCCGCCCGAAACCGGCACCATTACCGAACCCTTGCACGGCAACGTGGAGCTGAAGCATGTAAACCTGGCTTACGGCCAGAAG
This sequence comes from Mucilaginibacter sp., assembly GCA_035546675.1. Taxonomy (GTDB): domain Bacteria; phylum Bacteroidota; class Bacteroidia; order Sphingobacteriales; family Sphingobacteriaceae; genus Mucilaginibacter. Next base: position 1,506 of record DASZWG010000482.1, read on the forward strand.
CCTGCTTTAAAGGATGTTTCATTTAAGGTTGAAGCCGGCTCCAAGATCGCGGTGATCGGGCCCACCGCAGCCGGAAAAACACAATTGCTTTACCTGATGACCAACCTGATCAAGCCTAATTCGGGCGAGATCTTATTCGACGGGCGCGCCATTGATGAATATAACAACGAATCCTTCCACAGCCAGGTGGGTTTTGTATTTCAGGACAGCATCATTTTTAACATGAGCATCCGCGAGAATATTGCTTTCAGCGATACGGTGACGGATGAATCGCTCCAGAAAGCCATCGATACGGCAGAGCTCCACGACTTTATAGACGCGCTGCCGGAAAAACTGAGCACGATCGTTTCGGAACGCGGGTCAACCCTGTCGGGAGGGCAGAAACAGCGTATCATGCTGGCAAGGGCACTGGCTGTTAACCCCAAAGTTTTATTACTGGACGATTTTACCGCGCGCGTGGATGGCAATACCGAAAAGAAGATACTGAAAAATGTGCAGCAAAATTATCCCGGCCTGACGCTGATCTCGGTGACGCAGAAGATAGCCTCGGTAGAGCATTTTGACCAGATCATCCTGTTAATGGAAGGCGAAATAGTGGCCACGGGCAAACATGATGAATTAATGCTTACCAGCACAGAGTACATACAAATATTTAACTCGCAGCAAAGTACCAGCAACTATGAATTACGATCTAAATAAACTTTCGGCGCAGCAGGAAAAACTATCCACGCTGGCGGCACTGAAAAAGCTGCTGGAACTGATCAGGCATGAGCGCAAGGTCCTGTGGTTTGCGCTGATTGCTATCCTGATCAATTCGGGTGTGAACCTGGTCGGCCCGCTGCTGATCGGTCATGCTATCGACAAATACGTAATTCCGCGCGATTACCATGGTGTGCTGGTGTATTCGGCTATTTTGCTGGGCATGTATGTTTGCGGCCTGGTGGCCAGCTACCTGCAAACCATCCTGATGGGTGGTGTGGGCCAGCGTATGCTCTACACGTTGCGTAATGCCATATTCAATAAAATACAACTGTTGCCCGTAGCATTTTTTAACCAGAATAAAACCGGCGACCTGATATCGAGGGTGAACAACGATACCGATAAGATCAATACCTTCTTTTCGCAGTCGCTAATGCAGTTTATCGGCAACCTGTCCATCATGGTGGGTGCCGGGGTATTCCTGTTGTGTATCAACTTCAAATTGGGCCTGGCTACCGTTGCTCCTGGTGCCGTGGCGTGGATCGTGACCAAAGTGCTGTCGCCCTGGGTGAAACGCAAGAACGCGGTCAGCCTGAAAAGTACCGGCGGTATGAGCGCCGAGATACAGGAAAGCCTGAACAATTTTAAGGTGATCATCGCTTTTAACCGCCGCGACTATTTCCGTAAGCGGTTTGACGGCGCCAATGAGGATAATTACAAAGCCTCGGTCAAAGCCGGAATTGCCAACAATATCTTTTTACCCGTTTATTCGCTGCTGGCAGGTGCAGCGCAACTGATTGTGCTCGGTTACGGCATTTACCTGATATCCGACCACGAGCCGGCTATTACGGTAATGAACCACAATGATTACGGGATCTTTACGATAGGATTGCTGATCGCTTATTTAACTTATGCGAACAGTTTCTATAATCCTTTGAGACAATTAGCAACCTTATGGACCACTTTCCAAACCGCTATGGCAGCCTGGGACAGGGTTTCGAATATCCTTTCGCTTGATACCAACTTAGTGACGGTTCAGAGTCCCGCTGCTTCGGCAACAAACGCGCTGATGGAATTCCGCAACGTGCATTTTGCTTATCCCGGCGGTAGTGAAATACTGCACAATATCAGCTTCAGCATGGAGCGCGGCAAAACTTACGCATTGGTCGGCCCGACGGGCGGCGGCAAAACTACCACGGCTTCGCTGATCGCAAGGCTGTACGATCCAACCCAGGGCACGGTTTTTCTTGACGGGAAGGATATCCGTTCATACCAGCCGGAAGAGCGTACGCGCAAGATCGGTTTTATTTTGCAGGAACCGTTCCTGTTTACCGGTACGGTGAAGGAAAACATCCTGTACGGTAATGAGCAGTATAAGGACTATACCGACGAGCAGCTGGAAGAGGTATTAAAGCAGGCGAACCTGGGTGAGCTGATCGCGATATTCGACCAGGGACTGGATACACCGGTTTTATCCGCGGGCGACAGTATCAGCCTGGGGCAGAAGCAGCTGATCGCGTTCATGCGTGCCGTATTGCGCAACCCGGAGATCCTGATCCTGGACGAGGCTACGGCCAATATCGATACCATCACCGAACAGCTACTGAGCGATATCCTGGAAAAACTGCCCGAAACCACCACGCGTGTTATCATTGCGCACCGGCTGAATACGATACAGAATGCGGATGAGATTTATTTTGTCAATTCGGGCGAGGTGATACCCGCCGGTTCGCTCGATCATGCCATCGACATGCTGCTGCACGGGAAACGGGTGAGTTGATTTTTAGTCCGGAAGCCGGAAAGACCGGGAGTCAGAAAGGTATTTGGAAAAAGATTTACGAAGTTTTCAAAACTTCGTAAATCTGGCGGGATAGTGTTTTAATTAACATTTTTAACTATTATGGTGTTCCAAAGTGTTGTACCCGGGGTGAAACGCCCTGAAAAGTGGACACTCATCACAGGTCACGCCGAACCACTTCTCCCGACTTCTTATTCTTCAGGATCAGCTTCTTTTCGCCATTGGGCAAAATTTCCTCCTTGATCAGGTAGAACTCATCATCATACGAAGCGAATTCATGGTCTTCGGTCACGTCGGTATGGCCGCGCCATACATCCAGCTTCACCGGCTCCCACTGCCGCGATTTGGCCGAACGATAAGCCGCATCGATAACGCTGTTGACGATGTAACCATCATAAA
>DASZWG010000483.1:0-3542 GCA_035546675.1 Mucilaginibacter sp.
TTTGGATGCCCAGCGCTTTGGCCGGTTCCAGGTTGGCAGCAATATCGTCAATGAACAATGTCTCTTCGGGGATAAGATTATTCTCGCTTAAAACCTTTTCGAATATGGCCGGGTCAGGTTTCCTGAGCCCGATGAAATGCGAGTAATAGGTTTTCTCGAACAGGTGATCGTTTCCCCCGAACCCGAATTCCCTTTTCAGGTAGTTCATGATAAATTCGTAATGGATCGGGTTAATGTTGCTCAGCAAAAAGGTGCGGTATTTTTTATTCAGTTCAGCCAGCACATCGTGCGTCCCTTCGTCAACCCCTAAAAGCAGGCCATTCCAGGCCGCATCGATCTCCTCATCCTGCAGGTCGGCCTTGCCCGATTTTTCCCGGATAAATTGCCTGAATTCAGCCGGACCGACAAGCCCTTTATCGAACTGGTCGAAGATGGGGTGCTGTACGCCATGGCTGAAAAAGGCGTCCGGTCCGCTGATAGCGATAGAATTCCATCCGTCTTTAAGCTTCTGAAAATCAAGCATAAAGATCACGTTGCCATAATCGAAAATGATGTTTTTAATGTTTTTCATAAAGCAAATATGCAGATTAGCCGGGAAGTCCGTAAGTAAATTTTAGATTTGGGGTATAAACCATTCCTGTTGCTTTATGCTCAAAAACCGGTCGGGCTATATTATTTCTTTATTGTTGCTTCTGCTGAGCCTTGTGCTGGTTATTACCCGTCATTACGGTGCCGCGGGTTGGGGACTGATGTTTTTCTTCGTTGCCCTCGGTCTCTCGTTCCGGTCGCACAGCAAGCTTAAGGGGTTTACTTTTACCATGATGATCTTTGCGGCGGTTTGCATGGCCATGTTCGATCCGCAATACTTCCTGCATTGGGGTAGTTTTAAACCATCATCGCTTATTATTCCCTTGCTGGAGATCATCATGTTTGGCATGGGTTGCGAGCTCAGTGTTAAAGATCTTGCGGTCGTGGTCAAAATGCCTAAGGCCATCCTGGTCGGTATTATCGGGCATTACACCCTGATGCCGCTCATTGCCTTCACACTGGCCGACCTGTTCGGGATACCAAAGGAGATCGCCGCCGGTGTGATCCTGGTCGGGTGCTGCCCGAGCGGACTAGCTTCGAACGTCATGTCCTATCTTGGGCGGGCCAACCTGGCGCTTTCCATCGCGGTTACCGCTATTTCCAACCTGCTGTCGCCATTACTGACCCCGCTGCTGATGCGGTTGCTGGCGGGCAAGTTCATCACCATTCATTTTTGGAGCATGGCATGGGATACCACCAAAGTGGTGCTTATCCCCATTTTTGCAGGATTGTTATTCAATTCGCTAATCAGGGGCCGGCTAAAGTGGCTCGATAAACTGATGCCTATCCTGTCTATGGCAGGTATAGCGGTTATCATCGTGATCATTATTGCTACCGGCAGGGACAACCTGCTGCAGGTCGGGTTCCTGCTCATCCTGGTCATGGCGACGCTCAATGTGACCGGGTATATTTTCGGGTACTGGCTCAGCAGGCTGCTGGGCTTTAAAGAACGCGAGTGCCGTACCATTTCGCTTGAAGTGGGCATGCAAAACAGCGGCCTGGCATCGGGGCTTGCCCTGCTGATGGGCGGCATCAATACCATCGGCCTTGCGCCTGCGGTATTCGGGCCTATTATGAACATTTCCGGGTCGTCTCTGGCTACCTGGTGGCATGGCAAGCGTCCGAAGGATGATCAATCATAGTTAGATTGCCGGATTGTTTTATTGCTGCAATAACCAATACAATTAGTCCAGCCGTTACAACCCATTCAGCTAAACAAACGAATCCAATATTAATCCAGAATTGATCGCTAAATAGCACAAAAAACCTCAAATCAATGAATCTTCATAAGAAACTCCCGGCTCTGCTGATGTTGTTCGGCACGGCCGTTTCCGTGCCCGCTTTAAGCCATGCACAAACCGCTGACGGCTTTCATGTTTTACGTGACATTAAAATAGGCAGTTCGGGCGGATGGGATTATATCAGGGCCGATGCACATCTTAATCGTGTATATGTATCGCATGGCAACCAGGTAAATATCCTTAACGCCAAAACAGGCGATTCGGTAGGGTATATCCCAAATACACAAGGCGTACATGGTATCGCCATTGTTGAATCAGTTGGTAAAGGATATGTCAGTTGCGGCCGGGCAAACAGCGTATTGGTATTTGACCTGAAAACAAACGACACGCTGGAGCGGATACCTACGGGTAAAAATCCGGATGCCATATTTTACGATCCTTATTCGAAAAAAGTGTACACCTGTAACGGCCGAAGCCACGATGCCAGCGTGATTGATGTAGCTACCAATAAAGTGGTTGCCACCATACCGCTTGGCGCCAAACCTGAGACAGCCGTTTCGGACGAAAAAGGTAAGATTTTTGTAAACGGCGAGGATACCCATGAGGTGATCGAGATCAACGCGAATACGTACAAAGTCGAACATCGATATAATATTGAAGAAGGTGAGGAGCCATCCGGTCTGGATATCGACACCAAAACCAACCGTTTGTTTATTGGCTGCGGGGGCAATAAAACAATGGTCGTAATGGATGCCTCGAATGGTAAAAACCTGGCTAAGTTCCCGATCGGACGCTGCGACGGCCTTGTATTTGATCCCGAACTCAGGCTGGTTTTTGTTTCAAACGGTGAAGGTTTTATCAGTGTAATAAAAGAAGTGAATGCAGATAAGTTTGAAGATGTTGGCAAGATCGAAACGGAACCCGGCGCGCGCACCATTGGCATCGACCTGGCAACGCACCACCTGTTTTTACCAACGGCTAAATTTGGACCTGCACCTGCGGCAACTGCAGAGAATCCCCGGCCACGGCCCAGGATGGAGCCCGGAACATTTCATGTGATCGAGGTGGGTAGATAGACTGTTGAAACGTTTGAAAGTTGTAATGTTGGAACGTTATGAGGCTTAAACCAATTATGACCTATGCAAAACTCAATATTACAACCTTTCAACTTTACAACAATCGAGAAAAACGTTTTTGAAATCCGGCCGCTAATCCGTAATATTGCAGCCGAAAATTTTAAAGCATTTTCAGCGCCTATAGCTCAGTCGGTTAGAGTAGAAGACTCATAATCTTTTGGTCCCTGGTTCGAGCCCAGGTGGGCGCACAGATAGTGAAACCCCGATTCTAAACCTGGAATTGGGGTTTTGCATTTTATTGCGCAGGGTCTCGTGCCGAAGACCCTGCCGGGACAAAAAAGCCTTTGATCGAATTTCCTTTACTATTTCCCGGGCATTACTTTCGTCCCGAGCTTTCCGTTGTGTCTTTTTTCTAAAAGGATGCTGCTACATCCCCTGGAGCTGTCTCGGCGCCAAATAAGGTTCGCCTTTTTCGCGCCGGTTTCACCATTCACCCATTTACCGCCCGCGCAGCCGCATGCTAAACGGTACTGCGTTCAGTTCTAGCTTTGCTCAATTCGCTCTTTGCCATTTCTCTCACAGCCGGCGGGCAGGCACTTGCGCTTAATGACATAGGGGATCATCGCTCAAAGCTTTG